>JAGLNZ010000536.1 GCA_023139225.1 Desulfobacula sp.
TATGCATCACTACATGCCCTGAAAATGCCATTGTTATGACTCCGAAAAATATGTGACTTGTTCATAATTGCAAAACAGTCTAAAATGCAAATTTGCAGACACTGATTCAGTATCTTAAGGAATAAATAGAGAGGGCAATTGTGAAAAAAACAATCATTGTACTTATCATCATGTGGATGGCAGGGATTGTCTCGGCAAATGAGAATTCGATCATATCAACTCATTTTTCTTTAAGGGATACACCAAAGTATAAAGAAGGGTTCACCCATTTTGACTACGTGAACCCCGATGCCCCCAAGGGCGGATCTGTCACCCTTTCCACCACCGGCACCTTTGATAGTTTCAACCGGTATGCCCAAAGGGGTGATTCAGCCCAGGGAAGTGAGCAATTGTATGATACCCTGATGGTATCCTCGGATGATGAAATAGATGTGCTCTACCCTCTGATTGCCCAAAAAATTGAATATTCAAAAGACTTTACATGGATTGTTTTTTACATCAACAAAAATGCAAGATTCCAGGATGGAAAAGCCATCACCGCAGAAGATGTGGTGTTTACCTTTAATAAATTCATGACACAAGGGGTCCCGCAGTTTAAAAGCTATTATAAAAATGTCGCAAATGTTGAAGCACTTGATTCCCAAAGGGTAAAATTCACCCTTAAAGACAGCCGTCTTGATCTGCTTCACTCCCTTGCAGGCCTTACTGTCCTGCCAAAGCATTACTGGGAGAAAAGAGATTTTTCCCAACCTACAACAAAGGTCCCCTTAGGCAGTTCCGGTTTTACCATCAGCTCCTTTAAAATGGGGCAGTATGTGGTGGTAAAACGATTAAAGGATTACTGGGCAAAGGACCTTGCCGTCAATAAGGGCCGCCATAATTTTGATTTTATCCGGTATGACTATTACAAGGACGAGATTGTCACCCTTGAAGCCTTTAAAGCCGGGGAGTTTGATTTCAGGTCGGAGAATGTGGCAAAACAATGGGCCACCCTGTATAAAGGAACTGATTTTGATAAAAACAACATCATAAAAGAAGAAATCCCCCATGATATCCCCCAGGCCATGCAGGCGCTCACCTTTAACACACAAAAAGAGGTGTTCAAAGATGTACGGGTTCGAGAAGCCCTGACCTATGCCATGGATTTTGAATGGATGAATAAACACCTTTTTTATAACCAGTATACAAGGACCCGCAGCTATTTTCAGAATACCGAGTATGAAGCAAAAGGGCTGCCGTCAAAAGAGGAAATTGCCTGTCTTGAACCTGTGAAGGACCAGATACCGCCCCGGGTGTTTACCCAATCCTATCAACCGCCCGTGACCGACGGCAGCGGCAATATCCGAAAACAGATGAGGACCGCTCTTGGCATCCTGAAAAAAGCCGGCTGGCAAATCTCCAACAAAAAAATGACCCATGAAAAAACCAATAGAATCATGGAATTCGAACTGCTGCTGTACAGCCCCACCATGGAGAGGATTGCCATTCCTCTCCAGGCCAACCTGAAAAAAATGGGCATTACCATCAATATCAGGCGGGTGGATACTACACAATATATCAATCGGATGCGGAGCCGCGACTTTGATATCATAACCGGCGGATATTCAGCCAATCCGTTCCCATCCTCCAACCTGAAAATCGTATGGCATTCCAACTTTTTTGACTCTACATACAATAAAGCCGGTGTAAAGGACCCTGCCATTGACTTTCTGACTGAAAAAATAGATCAAAACCAGACCGACAAAAAGGCGCTGCTCTATTATGGAAGAGCCCTTGACCGGGTGCTTCAATACAATTTCTTTGTCATACCCGAATGGCACTTGAGTAAATTCAGGGTGGCCTATTGGAATAAATTTTCAAGACCGGCTGTCAGGCCCAGATACTCCATCGGATTCATTGATACCTGGTGGATTGACAAGGACAAGCAGGCCAAGCTTGTGAACCAAAATACTACACAGTAAAGGACGCACAAAGAAAGAATATTATGGGTTCATACATCATCCGCAGACTGTTCTTGGTCATCCCGACCCTCATAGCCATTGTCACCATCAATTTTTTTATCATCCAGATTGCCCCGGGAGGCCCGGTTGATCAAATGATAGCAAAAATGCAGGGCCT
>JAGLNZ010000537.1 GCA_023139225.1 Desulfobacula sp.
CTTAAAGAAAAAAGCAGTTATCGGGGGGCCAAGGGCCTGGACCCGGAAGTGATTGCCGAAATCGAAAAGCGGTTCGGATTTGATAAACCCATCCATGTCAGATACTTTAAAATGCTCAAGGATTTCATGTTATTTGATTTCGGCGACAGCCTTTTTCGGGGCAGATCCGTGGTGAAGCTGATTGTGGAAAGAATCCCGGTCTCCCTTTCCTTAGGCCTGTGGAGTACCATCATCATCCATCTTGTCTGCATCCCCCTTGGCATTAAAAAAGCATTAAAACACTCTTCACGATTTGATATCTGGACAAGCACGGTGATCATCATCGGCAATGCCGTCCCTGTGTTTTTGTTTGCCATTTTATTGATCATTCTTTTTGCCGGGGGCACCTATTTTAACTGGTTCCCGTTGCGGGGACTTGTTTCCGTGAATTTTGACCAGCTGTCCCTGGTGGGAAAAATTATCGACTATTTCTGGCATATGACCCTTCCCACCATTGCATTGGTAATCGGCGGGTTTGCCACCCTTACATTCCTGACGAAAAACTCTTTCTTAGATGAGATCAGCAAGCAGTATGTGGTCACGGCAAGGGCCAAGGGGCTGACCGAGAACCGGATTCTTTACGGCCATGTTTTCAGGAACGCCATGATTCTTGTGATTGCCAGTTTCCCGTCTGCCTTTATCGGCCTTTTTTTTACCGGTTCCATGCTCATCGAGGTCATCTTTTCTCTGGATGGCATGGGACTTTTGGGTTTCCAGGCCACACTCCAGAGGGATTTTCCCTTAATGTTTGCCACGCTTTACATTTTTACGCTCATGGGACTGATATTGTCCATTATCAGTGATATCACCTATACCATTGTTGACCCCAGAATCGATTTTGAGAAAAGGTGATGCCATGACTAAAATCAAGCTGACAAAAATAAATAAGGAAAGATGGAACAGATTTTGTGCCAACAAACGCGGATACATTAGTCTATATCTTTTCTCCTTTCTTTTTATCATCACGCTTTTTTCAGAACTCATCGCCAATGACAAGCCCCTTTTAATCTATTATGATGCAGGGCTTTACTGCCCCCTGATAAAAGAGTATGCCGAAACCCAATTCGGCGGGGAATTTGAAACCGGAGCCGATTACAAAGACCCCTATGTGATTGAACTGATTAATAAAAAAGGATGGATGATCAATCCTGTCATCCCGTTTTCCTATAACACCATCAACTACAATATGACCGGCCCTGCCCCGTCACCGCCCTCAAAGGCCAACTGGCTGGGCACCGATGACCGGGGAAGGGATGTTGTTGCGCGTCTTTTGTACGGGTTCAGGATTTCCGTACTTTTCGGCCTGACCCTGACCATCTGCTCATCTGTTATCGGAATTATGGCCGGGGCGATACAGGGGTACTACGGCGGTTCCATTGATATTTTCGGCCAGAGGTTTATCGAAATATGGTCAAGCCTTCCCACTCTCTTTTTACTCATCATCCTTTCCAGTGTGGTTCAGCCCAATTTCTGGTGGCTGTTAGGCATCACCCTGATGTTTGGGTGGATGTCCCTTGTGGGGGTGGTCCGGGCAGAATTTTTACGGGGAAGAAATTTCGAATATGTGACTGCGGCAAAAGCCCTTGGCTTAAGCGACCCCAAGATTATTATCCGGCATGTCCTTCCCAATGCCATGGTGGCCTCCATTACCTTTATGCCCTTTATCCTGGGAGGCTCCATCACCACCCTGACCTCCCTTGATTTCCTAGGATTTGGACTGCCCGTAGGGTCACCCTCTTTAGGAGAACTTTTAGCCCAGGGAAAAGCCAATATGCAGGCGCCCTGGCTTGGATTATCCGCCTTTATCCTCCTGTCGCTCATGTTCAGCCTGCTGGTCTTTATCGGTGAAGGGGTCAGGGATGCCTTTGATCCACGCAAGGTGTATTAGAAAAGATATGGAAAAAACCATACTGACCATAGAAAACTTAAGCATCTCCTTTAAAATGGGAAAACGAACCACCAACGTGGTTAAAAATGTAGATCTTGTGTTAAAAAAAGGAGAAACCCTTGCCCTTGTTGGTGAAAGCGGGTCCGGCAAAACCGTCACGGCCATGTCCATTCTCAAGCTGCTTGCTGAATCAGCCATATATCCCACAGGCTCCATTGAATTTAGCGGAAAAAACTGCCTTACCATTTCAAATGACGAGATCCGAGAAATCCGGGGCAATAAAATCGGGGTTATCTTCCAGCAGCCCATGACCTCCTTAAATCCCCTTCACAGAATTGGAAAACAACTCAAGGAGTCCATCTTCCTGCACCAGCGAACTATTACAAACCGGAAAGCGGATGAAAAAGCGCTTTTCTGGCTTGAAAAAGTAGGACTCAAAGACCCTTCCAACAAGCTTTCCTCATTTCCCCACCAGCTTTCCGGTGGGGAAAGGCAACGGGTCATGATTGCCATGGCATTGATAAATGAGCCCGATATCCTGATTGCCGATGAGCCCACCACCGCCCTTGATGTAACGGTCCAGGCCCAGATTCTCGACCTTATCCGTGACCTTCAAGAAGAGATGGGCATGGCCATCCTCTTTATCACCCATGATCTTACCATTGTCAGGAAAATAGCCGACCGGGTGGCGGTCATGAAGGATGGACAAATTGTGGAAACAGACCATCCTGATAAGATATTTACATCTGCCACCCACCCCTACACCCGCCACCTGATCAATTCAGAACCGGAAGGCTGGCCCGACCCGGCAGATGAAGACGATGACACCCTGATTAAAGTGGAACACTTAAAGGTCTGGTTCCCTATTCAAAAAGGGATACTTCGAAGAATCACGGATCATGTAAAGGCCGTAAATAACATTTCCTTTACCATTAAAAAGGGACACACCTTAGGCATTGTCGGGGAAAGCGGGTCAGGCAAATCCACCACCGGCTTTGCCCTTTTAAAACTCAATAACAGCAAGGGGAAAATCCTGCTCGGGGAAAACAGCCTCAATGATATGGATAAAACCCAAATCCGGCAATTAAGAAAAAGAATGCAGATCATTTTCCAGGACCCCTTCGGCAGCCTGAACCCGAGAATGTCCGTTTCCCAGATCATCGGGGAGGGCCTGAGCATCCATCACCCGGGAATGACCCCGAAGCAAGAAGAAAATGAAATCATCGCGGTCATGGAAAAAGTCGGGCTTGATCCTGCAACCCGACAAAGATATCCCAATGAATTTTCCGGGGGCCAGCACCAGAGAATCGCCATTGCAAGGGCTCTGATCCTAAAACCTGAATTCATGGTGCTGGATGAACCCACCTCTTCTCTTGACCGATCTGTCCAGTCCCAGGTCCTGGATTTGCTAAAAAAGCTTCAAAAAGAATTTCATTTGACCTATATTTTTATCAGCCATGACCTCAAGGTCGTTAAATCCCTGTGCCATGACATTGTTGTCATGAAAGACGGTGTTATCGTAGAAGCCGGCAATTCAAATAAAATATTCTCCCATCCCGAGCATGACTACACCAAACAACTGATTGCCACGGCGTTTCATTAAGAAATAAGTTTATCTTGACGCTAAGTTTTAAATCAGTTACTCGAATTATTAATATCGTGAATGGTATCCAGAATTATACAATAGAAAAGGAAATGAGATATGATTTGGACCCTGCGAGTTAAAGTATATCAAATGCAGCCAGAATGCGTCCGGCTGATCGAAATTGATTCTGATGATTCTTTTCTCGAACTACATGAGGCAATACAAGCTGCCGTTGATTTTGGGAACGACCATTTATTTGAATTTTTTATTGGCCGGAATCCTCGAAATCGAGCATTTCCCGTTGGCGGGGAACGAAATTGGGATACCTTTGATCCCTTTGAGACATACAGTCGCGTTCCGCTCATAGATGTATGGCCTATCCCCAAAGGAATGAAGCTATTCTACCACTTTGATTTTGGTGACGATTGGCTGTTTCAGGTCACAAAGACCCAACATAAGAATAAAACACCGGAACCCGGCATTACCTACCCCCGTGTAATTGAAATCAAAGGCGAAAATCCGGAGCAATATCCCATGTGGGAAGAAGAATAGATAGTTAAACCTATAGAAATATATGGCAAAAGGGAAAAAATGAAGCTGAACGATAATGAGATAAGGGACAGGTGGTTAAAATCAGTAAAGACAAAGACGGTATTGTCAGCCGCGAGGCATTGACCCAAAAATGGACGGACTGGATTGATTATTGGTCCGTGGATTTTGATTTTGAGTCTAAGCGGGAAATTCTGCGGGTAAAAAATCCGGAAAGCGGAGAAATTGAAGAAGTCTGGACCGGAGATTTTGTGTTTGAAAACGAATGGCAATCCTTCCATACCAAAAAAGACCGCTCCCTGGAGCTGACAAGCGCTTTTGTGGAATGTGTTCCCGGTCGGCGTAAGCTTGCCGTGAAAGTGGTGGATATTTTTGGTAACGATACAATGAAGATTATTGAGGTGTCGGTATGAAAAAAACGAAAAAAATCAGAGTTGAAGATACGGAAATAACCATTATCTCGGTCAATGACGAAGACTATATCTCTCTAACCGATATGCTCAAAGCAAAAAATGGGGATTTTTTTATTTCAGACTGGCTGAGAAACAGGAATACAGTCGAGTTTTTAGGGATATGGGAGCGCATCTATAACCCTGATTTTAATTATGGCGAATATGCCATAATTAGAAGTCAGGCGGGGTTGAACAATTATAAAATCAGTGTGAAAGAGTGGGCAGCCAAAACAAATGCTATCGGATTAAAGGCAAAAGCAGGTAGATATGGTGGCACCTATGCGCACAAAGATATTGCTTTTGAATTTGGAATGTGGATTAGTGCGGAATTCAAAATATATCTCATAAAGGAGTTTCAGCGTCTAAAGGAAGATGAGTACAAGCAACTCGGTTGGGATATTAAACGCAATCTGACAAAAATCAACTACCGCATTCATACCGATGCGATTAAAGAAAATCTTATTCCCTTGCAAGTGACAAAGGGTCAGATCAATAACATTTACGCCAGTGAAGCCGATGTCCTCAATGTTGCCCTGTTTGGCAAAACTGCAAAACAATGGCGCGATGAAAACTCTGGACAAAAGGGAAATATTCGCGATTACGCCAATATTTCACAACTGGTATGTCTTTCTAATCTGGAAAACCTCAATGCCCTTTTTATCAATGAAGGTATGAAGCAACAAGAGCGACTGAAAAAGTTGAACACCATTGCTATCCATCAGATGGAACTTCTT
>JAGLNZ010000538.1 GCA_023139225.1 Desulfobacula sp.
TGTATCTGCAATGCAGAGTGATCCAATAACAGTCTCTTTAAGCTTTACACAAAATCCAAGGTAAGATTTTAAATTGTATTTTTGGACACGGGGGTCAGTCTTAAAAAAGGGGGTCGCTTCCAGATCATGGATTAAAATCGGCTTGTCCGCCCCCTTAATCGTTGCTTCCCAGCAGATATGACCTTTTGCCTCAAACTGTTTTCCAAGGTCATTGGACATGTTATGACCGGCACATACCTTAAGAAATTTTTTCTTATCATCAATACGATGATATAGCGACCAGGCACCATCAAGAATAGAACAGGTCTGTTCTAATATGATATCAATATTTTTTTTGCAGTCTGTACCTAAAAAGTGAAAGATTTGAGCCGTCTTGGCCAATTTATCACTGGAACCGGTCGTCTGCTTAAAATCCATCCCTGGATTTTCCATATGATTTTGTCTCCCTTTAAGGCATATAGATCGTTTTATTGCGAAATATTTACAAGTTCAAGTCTTTTTTTTAATATCTTGCAATTTAGACTTAAGAATTATATACGATTGCTGTTTGTTGACCATAATAAATAAGAAAAAAATTGATAAGATATGGAATTGCATCAGGGTATCATTCTTGGGATTATTCAGGGGCTTACGGAATTTTTACCGGTAAGCAGTTCCGGGCATCTTGTACTGGGGCAGATCTTTTTTGGGATTACGCAATCCCAACTGACGTTTGATATCAGTGTTCATATGGGAACACTTCTGGCTGTCCTGGTAGTCTATTCTTCGGACATTCTGGCCATGATTTCGTCTGTTTTTGGGTTTCTTTCAAAGGCGGTTTTGTTTAAACCGGTTTCGCATTTGGTAAATAAAGATAAAAATCTTCAACTGGCAGGTTTAATTGTGATCGGTTCGATTCCAACAGCAATTATCGGACTTGTTCTAAAACAGTTTGAGCATGTTTTGTTTACCTCTGAGGTTCTGGTGGGACTGATGTTGATTCTGACAGGAACAATCCTGTGGGTTTCCCGGAACTATTATTCCAGTGAAAATAAAAAAAACCTGTTTGGTATCAAAAAGGCATTTTTCATCGGAATAACCCAGGGGCTCGCCGTCATCCCCGGTATTTCCCGATCGGGAACGACTATTGCTGCCGGGATGTTTATAGGGCTTGACAGACATACGGCCGCTAAATTTTCTTTCCTCTTATCAATCCCTGCCATATTGGGCGCACAAGTCTTGAGTATAAAAGATATGATAAACAGCGGTCTTACCATTGACCCTGTGACAATATATGCTACAATTGCTTCATTTATCATCGGCTTAATTGCTTTAAAAATATTGTTGAAATTGGTTCATTCGGGCAGATTTCATCTGTTTGCCCCTTATTGCTGGCTTATAGGCTCACTTGTCCTTTTATCAAAAATTATCTAAGGGAGGCATTATGAATTCGATTATAAACCCGATTATAGCTCCGGGAATTTTTAGAGAATATGACATAAGAGGCGTTGCAGGAAAGGATATTTTAGAAAAGGATGTGGTCAACATCGGCAAGGCTTACGGCAGTCTTTTAAACAAGCAGAATAAAAAAATAGTCTCTGTTGGAAGAGACTGCAGGCAGACATCTGAAAAATTTTCCCAATTGCTCATCCAGGGAATCGTTTCTACAGGATGCGATGTTATTGATATTGGCACCTGCCCCACACCGGTACTCTATTTTTCCATACATCATTTAAACCTTGAAGGCGGTGCCATGGTGACGGCAAGCCATAATCCACCCGAATATAACGG
>JAGLNZ010000539.1 GCA_023139225.1 Desulfobacula sp.
AACCCGGGAAAATATTTTGATTTAAAACCCGGCTTTTTTAATATCAAAATGGAAGATCTTTTTGCTCAATATGAAGAACGGTTAAAAGAGATGAACAGTGTGGATTTTGATAATATCCTTTTAAAAACAAGGGATCTTTTAAGGGATTATACTCAAATCAGGGAGTATTATCAAAATTATTTTTCCTATATTCTTGTGGATGAATACCAGGATACCAATAACCTTCAGGATGATTTAACCAACCTGCTTTTAGGTGAACATCAAAATCTTTTTTGTGTGGGTGACGACTGGCAGGCTGTTTATGGATTCAGGGGTTCCAATGTGAATCATTTTCTGGGGTTTCCTGAAAAATATAAAAATTCAAAAATTTTCAGACTTGAGGAAAATTACCGGTCTGCAGATGAAATTGTCCAGGTGGCAAATGATTTAATCGACTATAACCCGGATAAGATGGATAAAAAATGCTTTTCAAAAAAAAAAGGCGGTGTGGTTGAAATTTATGACTTTATGTCCGATTCCCATGAAGCCGAATGGGTTGCCAGAAGGATTAAGGGATTAAACCGGCAGGGCCGGGGCATTGGTTTTGATAAAATGGCAGTGGTTTACAGGACAAAATTTTGTTCCCTTCCCTTTGAGAAAATCTTTAGATCGTACCAAATACCCTATCACCTGAGAGGATCACAGGGATTTTTTGAAAGAATGGAAGTCCTTGATATTAACTCCTATCTGAGTGCGGCATTTTTCCCCAATGATGATGTCTCGTTTGAACGGATTGTCAATACGCCTAAAAGGGGCATCGGACCTTCCATGATTAAAAAAATGGCAGCCATCAGAACCCAGGGAACAAGTCTTCAGGACGCTGCCAGAATCATGGTCAAAGATCGGGTGTTAACCAAAAAAATGCATGAAAATCTTTCTTGTGTTCTTGAGGTCCTGGATGAAATACCGGATCTTGCTCCTGCCCGGGCCATGGAAGTTGTCATAGAAAAGACAGGCTATTTTGAATTTCTGAAGAAAAAAACAAAAACAAAAGCTGAATTTATTTCAAAAAAAGAAAATGTTGAACAATTGATTTATACGGCAAGAGCTAAAGATACTCTTCTGGAATATCTTGAAGAGGCGGCCTTGATCAGGGAAGACAAGGAAGATGAGGATGAACCCGACTCATCAAGTGTATCCCTTCTCACCATCCATTCCGCCAAAGGGCTGGAATATGATACGGTTTTTATTGTGGGGTGTGAAGAGCGCCTCTTTCCCCACTGGCGGTCTATGGATGCGGGAGATAATGCTGTTTTCGAGGAAAGGCGCCTGATGTACGTGGCAATGACCAGGGCTGAAAGATTTTTATACCTGACACATGCAAATTTCAGGAAAGGTGAATTTGCAACACCCAGCCGGTTTATCGATCAAATCCAAGAGTGTTTATCCTAAAGAGTGAAAAAAAAGATACAATGACCCAATTTTATTTGGTTAGAGAATCATTGTCACAACTTGTTGAAAAGTGCTTTAATAACGGAAAAAGCATCATCCCCACTGATCATAAAGGCATTTTTCTAACCTTGTTTTTTGCAATTTTTACAACTGTTACAGGCGTTGGGATCGTTGTACCGCTTCTTCCCATCTATGCCAATGATCTGGGAGCCACTGGAATATATGTGGGAATGATATTCGGATCATTTTCCATCTCCAGAACCATTCTTTTGCCGTTTTTCGGGAGACTGTCAGACCAAAAAGGACGAAAGCCCTTTATTGTAGCAGGCCTATTTGCCTATACACTGATTTCCATTGCATTTGTATTTTCAAAAAATGTCGAAACCCTGATAATACTGCGCTTTATCCAGGGGGCGGCATCTGCCATGATTATGCCGGTGGTTCAGGCCTATGTGGGGGAGATAACGCCCAAAGGCTCGGAAGGATATTCCATGGGACTGTTTAACCTGTCCATGTTTTTAAGCCTGAGCTTGGGGCCTTTGATGGGGGGCGGCATAAAAGATATCTGGTCTCTTGATGCTGCGTTTATTTGTATGGGCTTGCTGTCAGGTATTGGTCTTTTATTATGTATTTTTTTCTTGCCTGCAGCATCTGAAGAAAAAATTAGAATCACAGGAAATCAAATAATCCCATGGTCGAATCTTTTAAAAGATAAAGGCATTATTTCCCTTTTTGCTTTCCGGTATGCCTATACTGCCTGTATAGGTGTGATATGGTGTTTTCTTCCCTTGTTTGCCGATACCCAGTTCGGCCTTTCCGGTTCATTGATCGGCGTGCTGGTCATGCTGGGCGTATTTGTGTCAGGGCTTCTTCATTTGCCCATGGGGTATGTGGCAGACAGGGTAAATAAAAAAACAATGATCATTTCGGGAGGAATACTTTCAACCATTGGGATGATCCTGCCGTTCTTTGCCTCCTCCTTTTATGATCTTGTTATTGCTGTGTCAATATTTGGCGTCGGGGGCGGTATTTCCATGCCGGCAATCATGGCCTATGCTGTTATTAAAGGTGATGAAAAAAAAGCCATGGGATCGGTCATGTCCATTCTGACTATTGCACACAGCCTGGGGATGCTGACGGGTTCAATGGCTGCCGGACTTGCCATGGATTATTTAAGTTTAAGGCTGTCCTTCCCCTGCGGAATGCTCATCATGGCCTTTGGAACACTTGTTTTCTGGGTAATAGCAGATAAAAAATCATTTACCCGAAAAGTCTGATTTTTAAAGAGATTGACCTGAAATTTTTCTTGTATATTCTTGTAAAATAATTTAGCTATTAAAATTAACATATCTATTATTAAAACATAAAATAAGCTTAATTCTGATAAATAAGGGAGTAATCCTATGAAGATTCATCATGCTTTGTCCGGCCCGAAAGACTGCGTCGCCATTGCGCTGTTTGTTTTTTTAAGCTTGGTTCATACTGTTGTTTTTGCCAATGAATGGCCCATAGTCTCAAATCCAAAAGGTCTTACGACCAAATACCCGCAACAGCTTGAACTTGCCGAATATGAAAGATATCTTGGAAAAAAGCTTGCCCTGCATGAAAACCCGTTATTTCGTCAGAAAGTGACCCGGAGTATGCTTCCTTTAGTTAAAGACCGCCTTCCTCTAGAGCCTCTTGTTGTTCTTCCCAATAACGGGATCGGAAAATACGGCGGGGCCTTGAGGGGACTTGCCCTTTCCTATGAATCCGGCACGTCTGAAATTTTATCCTGGCGACAGGCAAACTTTGTCAGGTTCAGCGACGATAACCGCACCATTGTTCCAAACATTGCCAAATCCTGGCAATGGAGCAAGGATCGTTCGCAGATAACTTTTTGCCTTCGTAAAGGCCATCGATGGTCTGACGGTGCTCCTTTTACCGCAGATGATGTGATTTTTTACTTAAATGACATTATTTTAAACAAAGAGATCCATAAACAAACCCCCACGCCCTGGAAAAATTTCGGTCCAAAAGCTGAAAAAATTGATGAGACCCGTGTCAAATTCATCTTTGAAAAACCCTATACCTCTCTGCTTTTCTTTCTGGGAGGGAATGGTTCCTATTACGATCCTTTTGCGCCCAAACATTTTTTAAAGCAATTCCACATTAAATACAATCCCGATGCCGACAGGCAGGCAAAAGCCAATGGATTTGAAAACTGGGCCTCCCAATTTAAAACATATTGGAATCGGTGGAAAGACGGCGTTGTTAATAAAGCATCCGGCCTTGAAGTTCCCACACTTGAAAGTCATATTCTCAAAGAAGTTCCTACCAAAAAAAGCCGGATTTTTATTGCCAACCCCTTTTATTTTAAAATTGATACGGCAGGAAACCAGTTACCTTATATTGATATTCACAATGAACGCTTTCTTGAAAAAAAATTATGGCTTCAGGAAATAATTGAAGGCAGGGTTGATCAAAAATCTCAGAACATGCCGTTGGACAGCTATCCAAAGTTAAAAGCAAATCAAAAAAATGGGGATTATTCCCTTCAACTGCCAATCACGGGCCTTGGGCCGGTAATCTTTTTTAATAAGACCCATAAAGACCCGGCGAAAAAAAAGATCTATGCTGACCCCAGGTTCAATTATGCCGCTTCCCTGGCCATCAACCGCAGCGAAATCAATGAAAAACTTTTCTTAAACCTTTGCAAACCCCAGCAGGCATTACCCCAGAATATTCCCTTTGCCACTGACAAAGACAAACAATTCATGGCCGGGTATGATCCTGGCCAGGCCAATAAATTTTTGGATGAGATCGGACTGAAAAAAGGCCCGGACGGATACCGTATCCAATCGGACGGCAAGCCTTTCACCATTACCTGGGAATACTCCCTGCAATATATCTGGTCACATAAGCTTCCAAAGATGATCGCCGGGTACTGGAATGATGTGGGAATCAGGGTTGATCTTAAGGAAGTTACCTCAAAAGAAGCACGGGCAAAACAATTTGCCAATGACAACGACATTTCAAACGAAATTTTCTCGCCTTTTGAACCGACTCTTTTTGCATCTCCCACTACTTTTATGCCCCCCTATGGCACTTCGCACCCTGTAACCGGTATTGCATGGTGGCAATGGAAAAACAGCAATGGCACCAAGGGAGAAGAACCACCTTTATGGGTAAAAAACCTATGGGAAATCGGTGAAGAGTTTGTTACGCTCATCCCCGGATCAAACTGGTATAATGCCCTGGGAAAAGAGATTATTCGGATCAATCTGGAAAACTTAAGTGTGATCGGTACCCTGGCAGAAGTTCCTCTGGTAACAATAGTATCAAACAAACTGGGCAATGTGCCATTATGGAAGATAAATGCCTATAACTACGGATATGCCTATCCCTACAGGACAGATCAGTGGTATTTTAAATAAGATAAAACCCATGTATTGGAACATGCCCTTAAAAAGCCGTGTAAAGGGACATTAATTTTTATGATCTCATCTCCGGTAAAAAAATTTGGGGTTCCTTTCGTCGGGTACAATTTTTACTGATTATTTCTGCCTTATCTCTTAGTGGGCTGTCCTTCAGGATTCTGGCTTGCCGGGGGCATACTTTAACACAGGCGCAGCAATAAATACAATGTTCATCAATGGTTGACCAGGTGTTGGTTTCATCAATTGCGTTTTTAGGGCAAACCGTGACACAGATACCACAGTCATCACAGTCATCCGTGACATCAATAAACGGAAAAGAGCTGACCGGCATGCCTTTTTTGTATGGAAAATTGCCCGGAACATTAACAGAGGTCAAATCTGCCATATTTTCAAGGCGGCCCAGTAAACCCGCAATCTGTTTCCCAAATGAGAAGGCTTTTTCAAGGTCATCCTCATCCGGTCTGTTCAAAGCGATTGTAAATTCATTATTAGACAATGAATGCTCTCCTATAAAGGCACCGGCAGCCAAAGGTGCAAACCCGCAATCAACAGTGATGTTCTTTAATTCCAGAAGGGCATCGTCAAACTCCCTGTTGCCGTATAATACCACCAGGACTACCGGGGAACCGGATGCCCTGACAGTTTTAAAATAATTGGCTGCATCTTTTGACAGCCGCCCGCCATAAACAGGCGCTCCAATCAGTACCAGATCATCCCCAAATTCAGGTGGTGCCTGGGTTCGAATTTCAGACTTTGTAATATCAATGGCAGCCAAGACATCTTTACCGATCCCTTTTGCGATCTCTTCAAGAATAATCCGTGTTGTGGCTGTGGGGCTGAAATAAAGCAGAGTTGTATTGTCAGGACTCATTATGGGTCTCCATCTTAGAAAAGCGTTATTAATTATTTTAAATCTTCATTGTCTCAGATTGTCATACTGTGTTAATAAATGCCAGCAAAGATAAATTTATAAAGAACGGACGCGTATAATGACAATCCAGTTTCTTGGAAAAATATTACAAAGCCCTACGGTTCTTGCTTCAGGAATTCTTGGAAACAGCAAGGATATCCTTGAAAGAGTTCATGAAAACGGCTGCGGCCTTGTGACCATGAAATCCATCGGCCCGGAGCCCAGGGACGGACATAAAAACCCTACGGTGATTGATCTGGGTCACGGCATGATCAATGCGGTTGGGCTGCCGTCTCCGGGGTATTTAAATATGGAAAATGAATGGAAACAGCTTGAAAAAAGAAACTTTCCATTAATTGCAAGCGTCTATGGCGGGTCTGTCAGAGAATACCAGATGGTTGCAGAATTTGTATCTTCGAAAAAACCGGATTTTATTGAAATTAACATCTCCTGTCCCAACTCTGAAAAGCACGGCATGATATTCGGAGTAAACCCGCAGTCTTCCCATGATGTTGTGGCGGCCGTTAAAAAAGTCATTAATGTTCCGCTCATTGTCAAACTGACCCCCCAGGCCCCGGATATCGGTGAAATTGCAAAAGCCTGTGAAAATGCAGGGGCCGATGCCATCTGTGCCATCAACACGGTGGGCCCGGGGATGGTAATTGATATTGAAGCAAAAATGCCGGTGCTGGCCTTTAAAAAAGGGGGACTTTCAGGTCCCATGGTAAAGCCCGTTGCAGTAAGGTGTGTCTTTGATATCTACAAGGCCGTGAAGATCCCTATCATAGGACTTGGCGGCATTACCACAGGAGAAGACGCCATTGAAATTGTCATGGCGGGAGCAAGCCTTGCAGGTATTGGAAGTGCGGTCAGGTACAGGGGAATTGATGTATTTCAAAAGGTCACAAAGGAAATGGAAACCTGGCTTTCAGATCATCATTTACACATAGAAGACATTAAAGGGGCTGCCCATAAGGAAAAATGATGATGAATACAATTACCGACCAGAAACATATCATGCTGCGACTTGAAAAAAAGCAAGTTGAAAGCCATGGGTTTGCCACCCTGTTTTTTAATTATGCCCTGCCCTTCAAACCCGGACAGTTCATCATGGTCTGGATTCCGGGCATTGATGAAAAGCCTTATACTATCTCCTTTCATTCAGAAAACCAATTTGCCATTACCATTGAGGCCAAGGGAATCTTTTCTCAAAAAGCCATTACCCTGGAAAAGGGTGACCTGATTGGAATCCGGGGGCCTTTTGGAAACGGGTTTAACATTAAATCAGACAAAACAGCGGCAGTTGTCGCAGGCGGTTGCGGCATGGCACCTTTGGCCACGCTGGTGGAAAAACTTCCTAAAACCACTACTTTTATCCATGGGGCAAAATCAAAAGAATATATCTTATACCCGGAACGGTTTGACCTTGAAAGACTATTTTGTACGGATGACGGAAGTTTTGGCCACAAAGGATTTGTCACGGATATCCTTGAAAAACAAATTGCTTTGGGCAGACACTTTGACATGGTCTATACCTGTGGGCCTGAAATCATGATGTATCATGTTTTCAACATCTGTGAAAAGCATCATATCCCCTGCCAGGTTTCTTTGGAGCGTTACATGAGATGCGGGTTCGGGGTTTGCGGGGCATGCGTCTGCGGCAAACAGGTGGTCTGCAAGGATGGACCGGTATTCGGCTCTGACGCACTTCGTGATATAAAAGACTTTAATACAAAAGCCCTGTTAAAATCCGGCAAGGATGTTGATCTTTCCCAGTATTTTTCCTGGCGCTGCAAATAAACATATTATAAAGGATTTTTGTCAATGACATACAAAGAAGAATTTATTGAATTTCTAATTGAATGCAATGCCTTGAGATTTGGCGAATTTGAACTGAAAAGCGGCAGGATTGCTCCTTACTTTATTAATACCGGTATGTTTGATACAGGCCTGAAAATCAAGAAACTCGGCACCTTTTATGCCAAAGCCATGCAGGAGCATTTTCCTGACAACTTCGACGGAATCTATGGCCCTGCTTACAAGGGTATCCCCTTATGCATCTCTGCTGCCCAGGCACTGGCTGACATGGGCATGGACAAAGGGTATGTGTTCAATCGAAAAGAAGCCAAAACCTATGCTGACAAGAGCCTTGTTGTGGGCATGCCTCTGACATCCGAAACCCGGCTGATTTTAGTAGATGATGTGATTACATCGGGAAAAGCCATCAGGGAATCCCTTGAAATTTTGAAATCCTGTAACAGTCCAAAGGTCAACGGCATTATCATCAGTGTAAACCGCCAGGAAAAAGGTAAAACCGATAAAAACGCATTAAGGGAAGTTGAACAGATCCTTGGTATTCCCATCCACTCTATTGTCACCATCACAGATATAAAAGAATACCTGCACAATAAGCAAATAGAGGGCAGGATCATTCTTGATGATCATATGCTTGCAAAAATCAATGCTTATCTTGAAAAATATGGTGCAAAATAAAATATATCAGTGTGATAATTATGTACCATGCCTGTTTCGCGGAATGATATTAAATCAAACTATCGACAGCATTTCTAAGCATTTCTCCAGTAAACGGCTTTTTAAGAAATCTATAGAACTTGTCTTTGCTATGCAGTTTCATTGTTTGTTCCGGTACCACCCCGGAAATCAAAATCACGGGCATGGTTCGGAATCTTGGAGGGCCGTTCCTTAAAATAGCAACAATATCCCTGCCGTCGCTGGAAGGCATATAAATGTCTGAGATCAGCAGTTTTGCATCGCGGTTAGCCCGCAAAGCATCCAGGGCTTCATCCCCATTGGGAAAATCAAGACACTCATGACCACTATCTTCAACAAGAAGCTTTATACTTAATCTTACTTCAGGATCATCTTCTGCAAGAATTATCAGTGCCATAATCGGTTCCTTATTTTGCTCAGCTTGCTTTTATTAAATCAATTATTATGTAGTTTATTCCCTATGTCAAGCAGTTGATAATCTTCTATTTCTACAATTTTAAGTCTTTTTCCTGTTCAGTGAAAAATCTTGTTTTCAAAACAGTAAGATTCTTGACTATCAATGCAAAGACGGATACTATTGCAGACAAACAGATAATAAGAGGAAAGAATGACCCTACCCCTTGAAATGACCTCGGATATGATGATTGTATTCGGGTTTTTAATTTTTGTAACCATATTGTTTATTTTTGAAATTGTAAGAGTTGATATGGTCGGTCTTCTAATGATGGTACTTTTGCCCTTATCTGGTGTGATAACGGCACCCCAGGCCATCAGCGGCTTAAGTTCCAATGCTGTTGTATCTATCATTGCCGTTATCATCATTGGGGAGGGCCTTGATAAAACAGGGGTCATGAATATTTTTGCCAGGCATATCATCAAGCTTGCCGGAAAAAGTGAAGTTCGAATCATGGCCCTGATTTCAGGAACTGTAGCGTTTATTTCAAGTTTTATGCAGAATATCGGTGCTGCAGCCCTGTTTTTACCGGCAACCAACAGGATCTGCCGACAACTGAATGTACCTATTTCAAGGATTCTCATCCCCATGGGATTTTGCGCTGTTATCGGCGGATGTATCACCCTG
Source organism: Desulfobacula sp. (assembly GCA_023139225.1). Lineage (GTDB taxonomy): Bacteria > Desulfobacterota > Desulfobacteria > Desulfobacterales > Desulfobacteraceae > Desulfobacula. The sequence continues at coordinate 9,353 of JAGLNZ010000539.1, forward strand.
GTAGGATCAAGCCCGTTAATCCTGTTAAATGATCTGATGGCATCATGGTGGTCAAATAATCAGGCCATTTTAGAGGATAAACCTTTTGAAGCCTTTGGTCTTTTCAGTGTAACACCCATCGGCATTGCGCTTGTCATAACAGCTATCCTTTATTTTGTTCTATTCAGGAAAATTGTTTTACCAAATGTCAAAATAAAAGATGAAACCTATTGTCTGCTGGACCACGACCTTGAATGCACCTATGGTCATGAAATCCACAATGCCTATGAATTGAATATCCCCCATGATTTTGTAACAAAAAGGCTGGATGAATTGGAGATAAGGCCGAAATACCATTCCACAGTCATCTGTATCTGCAAGCACGGAGCGCGGGACGGCAGGTATCAAATCACCACTCCATCAAGGTCGGATATTATTGAACCCGGCGATGTAGTAGGAGTCATCAGCAACAGGGAGCATATCAATAATCTTGCAGAAAATATGGGCTGGAAACTATGTGAGGAACTCAACTACTTAAGTGAAGTCCTGACCCCTGACAAAACCGGTATTACAGAAGCCATTGTCAGACCCAGGTCTGAGCTGGTGGGAAAGACGCTGCACCAGGTCTATTTTAGAAAAAGATACCAGGTCAATCCTTTGGCTTTCTATAGAAGAAATAATGCTTTTTTTGAAGATATTTCAGAAACTAAAATTCAACCCGGAGATGCGTTTCTCCTTTTTGGCCAATGGGAAAAATTCCATTTACTGCAACAAAAAAAAGACTTTGCATTTACCGAGGAAGTCCATGGCGAGATCATGCACCCTGAAAAAGCAGGGTTTGCCGTTGCCTGCCTTGCCCTGGCCCTTTTTCTGGCACTGGGGATGAAAGTCCAGTTATCCATTGCATTACTCACAGGTGCCATTGGTATGATTCTCACCCGGGTTCTGACCATTGACGAGGCATATCAGGGTGTTGACTGGATGACGGTTTTTCTGCTGGCAGGCCTGATACCCCTGGGCCTTGCCTTTGAAAAAACAGGTGCGGCACTCTATTTATCCACCTCCTTTGCCAATCTTCTACAGGGGGCACTGACACCTTTAGTCCTGTTTTTACTCATTGGTTTTTTAACATCTTTTTTTACCCTGGTAATATCAAACGTCGGTGCCACCGTACTCATGATTCCCCTTGCCATGAACATGGCCGTTCAATGCAATGCCGATCCGAGAATGGCAGCTCTGCTTGTTGCCGTTGCGGCTTCAAACACGTTTATTCTTCCGACCCACCAGGTCAATGCACTGATTATGAGACCGGGCGGGTACAAGGTAATTGATTATGTCAGAGCCGGTACCGGCATGACATTTTTATTCATTGGTGTTGTTATGTTCATCATGTATTTTTTCTATGGTATCTCCGGCTAAACTCCCTTTAAAAAATTGAATAAAATTATGAAAACCTATATTGCAACCCGCTACGAACAATTTTTAACTGATTTTAAAACCATCGTTAATATTGACAGCAGCAGTGACAATAAACCCGGCATTGAAAAAGTCGCCCGGTTTTTTAACAACAGATTTGTAAGCCTCGGTCTTGATGTACAGATCTTGTTTTTGGGAAATGAAAAGGTCCCCTGCCTCTATGCAAAACAAAAACAGGGGAAAAAACCATTTGATATCATGTTCCTGGGGCATATGGACACGGTATTTCCAACCGGAGAAGTTGAAAAACGACCTTTTTCAATTAAAGGCGGCAAGGCATTCGGCCCGGGTGTCTGCGACATGAAAGGCGGCTTGCTTGTAGTGCTTCATGTCCTTGAAACACTTAAGCATGAAGGTATTCTTGATTCACTCTCTGTCTGTGTTGCCTTTAACGGTGATGAGGAAACAGGTTCTAAAGCCTCCAAAGACTGGATTATGTCAACGGCCCGGGAAAGCTTGCGAACCTTTGTCTTTGAAACCTGCCGGCCCGGATATCGATTTGTTCTTCAACGAAAAGGCGGCGGCTGGCTTAAGGTCATTGTTAAAGGCCAAAAAGCCCATGCCGGAGCTGATCCTGAAAAAGGAATCAATGCCGTAGTCGAACTTGCCCACAAGATAGTCAAAATCAATAAATTAAATCAAAATGATAAAGGGACATCCGCCCAGGTGACCGTTATCACGGGTGGTGATAAAGTCAATATTATTCCTAACAGGGCCGAAGCCTCAGTGGATGTACGAATTTTAAAACTTGAAGAAAAAAAGGGGATCGAAGATTTTTTTAATACCCTTAGCAAAACCCCCTGTTTAAAGGGATCTGAAATCATTGTGCAGGGCAAAATAGACCGCCCCCCTATGGAGCCGTGGGATACAACATACGAACTTTGGGATCTGATTCAATCAACAGGAAAACAAATGGGATTGCCCATGGAAGCAATTTCAACAGGTGGGTCTTCCGACGGCAATCACACGTCTGCTGCCGGCACCCCAACCATTGACGGGATGGGCATTGTTGGGGCAAATTCCCATAGGGCGGATGAGTATGCCGATCTTGACAGTATTGATAACATGGTATGGCTTGTAGCGCAGGTCTGCAAAGCCATTGGCGAAAAAGGATAGCGATTATATTTTTTGGTCCTTAAAAAATTTTAGAACCACATCTGAACTGATGATATAATATACCTGACCTTTTAAGGGTTCTTTTGCCTTTTCCATGATGTTTATATCACTGATAAATTTGACGGT
>JAGLNZ010000054.1 GCA_023139225.1 Desulfobacula sp.
GAAAAGACTTCATCCATATTGTAAACCACAATCTTACTTAATGGCTCCAGAAGATCAATATTTGAATCCACTTTTTTTTCAATAAGATTGTATATAATCACCATGGTTTCGGAAAATTTTAAAATCTTGCCGACACCGGAACTCATCCCCTGACCATAAGGCTCATCTGCCTGAGGTGAAACATTTATCCCCTGATATTCATAAAATTCTTTTAAAATATTAAAATGAATATTCCATATATTATCACCCGGCTGAACCACATAAATCCCGTATTCTTTTGTTTTTTGAGGTCGGACAGCTCCGGAGTCATCAATTTTTTCCTGGAAAACATCTCCTTTTTTTATGAACGCTTTTTCTAAAATATCTCTCATAGAGATTTGAATATCACCAATTTTAAAGCTCTCATCAGAATTAACAATCATATCAAGGCTTTTTTTAATCCCTAAGCTTTCTTTGCGTGAGACCATGAGTTGCTTTAATTTATTATTTTTTTTCAATTCCTTATAGTCAATAGTCGGCATGATAACAATGTTGCCCTGAACGGTTCCGTCTTTATCGGTTATGATATTTTTTTTATTGTCGTTAAGGATTTGCGGTATCACAGTTTTATCTTTTGTTGTTGGCAAATCCCTTTCTCCGGGTTTTTTGAAATTCAAGATAGTGAAAAACAAGACTCCAAATAAAACCACGGCAATAGTTATTAACACTTTTTTCTTTTCATTCTCTTTCAGGAGCATAAATTCTCCTTTTTTATTTAAGATTGAAATTGCTTCAGATACACAATAGAATGATTTATGTCAAGAAAGGTCTTCATTCAGGGGTAATTATAACGACTTTACTTTCCCCGGAAACCATATTCAAATCACCCTCAATGGTAATTGCAACCTTTTTTTTCGATTCAATCAGGGTTAGTTCCTCTCTTTTTTTGTTTAATAGATAACTTGCAACTTCAATAGGTACAATCCCTGTTGCTTCACTGATTTCAGGTTTTAATGTTTTTAAGTTCAATAGTCTTAAGAATGCAAGTCCCTGGGTTTCTACAGAAGGAATTTGACCCCTGCCATGACAATGTCTGCAAGTTTCATAACTTCCAAAAGTGATTGAATGCCGGATACGCTGCCGTGACATTTCCAGTAAACCAAATTTTGTTATACCGCCCACTTTTGTTTTGGCTTTATCTGATTTCAAATGTTTTTTCAGGGTTTTTGTGATTTCAGCCTTATGCCGGCGTTCTCTCATATCTATGTAATCAACCACAATCAACCCGCCCATATCTCGAAGTCTCAATTGTCGAGCAACCTCCTCACAAGCCTCGATATTTGTATGAAAGGCAGTCTCTTCAATATTTTTCTTTTTAGTGGATTTTCCTGAATTTACATCAATGGAAACCAGAGCTTCCGTCTGTTCAATTACAAGGAATCCTCCGGATTTAAGGGGTACGGTTTTTTTATAAATTGAAGCAATCTGATCTTCAAGCTGATGTTTGGTAAATATGGGTTTTTCACCCTTGAAAAGCTTGACTATATTTTTTTGTTTCGGAGCGATAACACTAATGAAATCTTTTACCTCCTTAAAAATTTCAGGGCTGTCAATAAGAATCTCATTAACGTCTGATGTAAAATAATCCCTTAAAGATCTTACAGCAAGGGTTTGCTCTTTGTATAGCAGTGACGGGGCATTGTTTTTAACTGCTTTTTTGTCAATGCTCTTCCATACACGCATCAGGTATCTTAGATCTGCGGTCAACATGGTTTTTGTGGAATTTTTCCCGGCAGTTCTGACAATCATGCCGAATCCGTCAGCAATTTTCATTTTTTTTATGATATTGACCAGCCGTTTTCTTTCATCCTCATCCTCATCACTGATCTTACGGGATACTCCTCTGGTGGAATTTCCCGGCATTAACACAGACAGTCTTCCGGGCAAAGAGATATAGGTTGTCAGCATAGCCCCTTTTAGACTGATAGGGTTCTTTGTTACCTGAACAATTAGTTCCTGGCCCTTTTTGATTAGATTAAATAAAGCCTTTCCGCCGGATTCAATATCCTGAAAATAGTCTTTATGAATTTCATTTTTCTGAAGAAAGCCATTCTTAGGCTCTCCATAATCGACAAAAACAGCCTGAAGGCTTGGTTCAACTCTTGTAACAATACCTTTGTAAATATTGCCCTGAGTTACCTGTTTGGCTGTTGTTTCAATGTGAAATTGTTCAAGCTTGTTATCTTTAATTGTTACAATTCTGTTTTCATCAGAATCCAGTGCGTTGATTAAAATTTTTTTTGTCATTAATTTTTCTCTTGAATTTAAATTTTAAATTTTTTTTTATTCAAATAAAAATTGTTGAATTTTAAGTAGTAAATTGAATGGATCAAGTCAAATTCTTTATTCTTTTGACACAGTAAAACTTACTTTAATCAAGATGTTTTTATTTGAGTACCTTATCAAGGATTTTCCTAAGTTCTGATATTCTAAATGGTTTCACAAGCATCCCCTTAAAGCCGTAGTCTTTGTAATTGGATAAAACAGGATCATTGGAATATCCACTTATTACAACTGCCCGTGCATTTGGATCAATTTCAAGAATTTTTGAAATTGTTTCCTTGCCGCCCATTCCACCCGGTATGGTCAGATCCATTAATATCAGGTCAAAAGCGTTATCATCCTTTAAAGCTTGTTTATAAATGGAAATTGCCTGGCGGCCTTCTGAGACTGCCGTTGCCTTAAATTCAAATTTTTGGATCATTTTTTTGGCAATGTTACAGACCTGCTCATCATCATCCATGATTAAAATATTTGCTGATTTTACATTTGATTGAACTTTTGGTTCAATCAATGATGAAGGCTTTTTGTCTTTTTCTAATGCAGGAAGATAAAGACAAAATGACGCGCCATTGCCAATACGGGATGAAACGGTTATCAATCCGTTATGTTTTTTTAAAATTGAATAGGCGGTAGAAAGTCCCATACCGCATCCAGTCTGTTTGGTTGTAAAATATGGATCAAAAATTTTGGCAATATAATCCCGGGAAATACCAATTCCTTCATCCTGAATTATTATTTTTATGTATTTTCCGGAAGATAAGGGCTTAAGCTCGTTTTCTGCTATTCTGATGTTTTGAACAGCAATTCTTAAGTTCCCCCCCTCCGGCATTGCATGGCGGGCATTAATAACAAGATTTGAAGTAACCAGGCCGATCTGTCCTTTATCTGCGTGGACACGCCATAATTGATCATCAACACTCATTATCAGCTTTATGTTGCTGCCGGACAGGTTAAAGCTTGCAGCCTCTTTGACAATCTGACCGATGGTGATAGGTTCTTTAATGGGGTCTCCACCTCGTGCAAAGGTTAATAGCTGCTGGGTTAAATCAGTAGCCTTTGTCATTGATTGTTCCGCATCCTGGATCAGTTGAAATGCCTCGTCTTCAGGCGTCAGTTCCAGTTTGGCAAGAGCAATATTTCCATACAGCCCCGTTAAAATATTATTAAAATCGTGGGCAATGCCACCGGCAAGAGTCCCAATAGATTTAAGTTTTTCACTTTTTAAAAATTCTTCCTGAGAGTATTTTTCATCAGTGATATCTTCAAGAATCAAATCAAAGTATTTTACTTTTCCATTTTTATCACGCACGGCCTGTCCTGCAGCAGAAACTATAATAATTGATCCATCTTTTTTACATAGTTTTAATTCTTCATGCCGTACTATGTCAAAGCGACTGATTTTATTTGAAAAAATTTTTCTTTTTTTATCGTCCAGGTAGAGATCTGCAACGGGTATGTTTTTCAACTCTTCTTTTGAATATCCAAGCATTATTGCAAGCCATGAATTGACTTCAATGTGTTTTCCTTTCTCTCCCGGAGTTGTTCTTGCAACACCAATCTGTATGTTTTCTATAATAGATTCGTATTTTCTTTCACTTTCGTTAAATTCTTTTTGGGTCGCAAGATTGTTGAAAATTATTTTTTTTAATCTTTTAACAAGTAAAAATTGTAAAACAGGGATGCCCACCAGTATCATCCCGAATATAATCATATAAAAAGGATGAATATTTGTTAACTCCGTCTCAGAAAAAAAATAAAAAAGAAAGATACCTCCGAATAATAAAAAAATGAACAGGGAAAGTGCAGTCATCTGGACCATGAAACGGTTTAAAGCTGATTTTAGCTCCATTTAACAGCTCCTTGAATCAGAAATGTGACAAAAATTTTAATAAATTTCTTTTTGTTTAAGTATATCAAAATAGGTAAGGATACGATCAACATATTGAACCGGCTCCCAGCCTCTTGCATAACCATGTTTGGTTTTTTTATAATATTTTGATTTTGATAGTAATGGCAGTGTTGTTTTTAAACTCTGCCATTTGGTTTCATCCAAATTCATAGCTTTGGCAATTTTTATGGCATCGGTCACATGGCCATACCCGATATTGTAACTGGCTAAAGCAAACAATATCCTTTCATAATCATCTTCAAGATAGTCGAATTTTTTAATCATTTTATCAAGATATTTTATGCCTGCTTTAATGCTTTGTGAAGGCTTGAGTCGATTTTCGATACCCATTTCTTCGGCTGTAACTATTGTAACCTGCATCAATCCTCTGACATTTGTAAAGCTTTTTGCATTTGGGTTAAAATGGGATTCCTGGTAAACAACTGCGGCTAAAAGTTTCCAGTCAAAACCATATTTTATGGATTCAGTAATAATAATTTTTTTATATTTTGGCAGCCTGGTTTTAATTCTTTGATGAAATCTTTTTAAGTCAAAGGGATCTGAATCTTCAATATTTGAATAATACTTATCAACGATTTGTTTTAATTTTCCTGTTTTATTTGCATAAAGAAAAAATTTATTGATCTGCTCCAGCATTTGTGAATCATTCTTGTTGACTGCCCAGGCAAGGGATTCTTTCTGCTGCAAAGGAATCCCAATCCTGATATCCGGATAATATCTTTGGTTTAAATAAGCAATGTTATTGTCAGCAACGGTAAATTTTATTTTTCTATCATGGACCATACGAATCAGTTCTTCGGTAGGGATATTGTCATGAAGGATATAATTAAAATCAATACCGGATTTTTTTATTTCTTCAAGCCGTGAGTGATAAGAGGTCCCCCGGCGAACATGTAAGGTTCTAAAGGTCAGGTCTTCAATATTTTTAGGTCCGAAAACCAACTTATGATGGACCATATGCTGTTGAATGGTCATATAAGGAATTGAAAAATTAACCTTTTCAAGCCTCTTGCTTGTTATGGCAAGCCCTGATGCGATAAAATCACCTTTTCCCTGTTCAAGATAAGGAAACATGTTGTTCCAGCCAGGGGTGACAATATCAAGATCAACATTGAGAAATTTGGCAAACTCCCTGGCAAGATCATACTCAAATCCGGTAGGTTGCCCGTTGTAGTAATAATAAGTATTAATGGAATTGTTTGTGATTAATCTCAGGATTCCGGTCTTTTTGATTCTTTCTACACGGCTTAGATCTGAACCAAACTCCTTATTATGAATTAATACGGACAAAAAAACAAAAAAAGACAATAAACCAATGAGGTTTGTTAAGATAAAATAATTAAAATATTTTTTTTTCATTGTTAGTTATTACCGGGTTCAATGGGCACAATTTCAATTTTATCAACATTTTGGTACCCACGGGGAAGCTTTTTTCCCCTGTGGCCTCTCATTCCTGTATAATCTTTTTGATTTCCAGGGCTCAATTTGAGGAAGTGCCTGCCTGCGTGTATAACAATATTAGAGCCTAATGGCAATATTTTAAGGAACTTAAGTTTTTCAGGATTCATTGAATCCAGCTTTTTTTTAGGGATGGAAATGATTTTATTTCCCTGGCCTTTTTTCAGGTTTGGCAGTTGCTTCAATGTAAATATCAAGAGCCTGCCATGTGAAGTGACGGCAACAATACTGTCTTTTTCCAGATCAACAACATTCTGCGGACTTAATAATTGATGATTTGTTTTTAAAGTGATAACCGCTTTACCATTCTTATAATTGGTTAATAAATCAGAAAATTTAATAATAAATCCATAACCGCTGTCAGAACCCATCAGTAAATGATTGTTATTTTTTCCGGATAACATATATTTGATATGGGCATTGGGTTGAATAGACAAGTGGCCGGTTAAAGGTTCCCCATTTCCCCTTGCCGAGGGAAGTGTGTGGGAATAAAGCATATAGCTTCTGCCGGTATTATCCAAAAATATGATGGGTTTATCGCTTTTTGTCCTTAAATGTCCCATAAGCGAATCCCCGGATTTAAACTTAACTGTTTCAGGGTTAATCTCATGACCTTTGGCAGATCGAATCCAGCCGTTTCTGGACAGAATAACGGTTACAGGCGTAATGTCCATTACATCGGTAACAGAAAATTTTTCTGCTTCCTTGCGTTTTTTTATTGGTGATCGTCTTTTATCACCAAATTTTTTTGCATCAGATTTTATTTCATTTTTTATATATTCTTTAAATGTTTTTTCACATCCAAGGATTTTTTCAAGATTTTTTCTTTGGGCTTCAAGATCTTTTAATTCGGATTTAATTTTGATTTCTTCTAACCTGGCAAGTTGACGCAGCCTGATTTCCAGGATCGCAGCAGCCTGGATTTCGGTTAATGAAAAGGCTTTAATCAGATCTTTTTTGGGCTTATCAGATCCTCTGATAATTTTAATCACTTCATCAATATTAAGAAAGGCAATAAGAAGGCCTTCTAAGATGTGAAGACGGTTTAATATTTTTTCCAGCCTGAATTTCAATTTTTTTCTTACAGTTTCTGCTCGAAATTCCAGCCATTCTTTCAGGATATCAAGCAGATTCTTAACCTGTGGCCTGCCGTTAGTTCCAATCATATTCATGTTAACCGAGTATGATTTTTCAAGATCAGTGGTTGCAAAAAGATGATCTGTTAATGCATTGAGATCCACCCTGTTTGATCTTGGAATCACGACAAGTCGTGTGGGTTCTTCATGGTCTGACTCATCTCTTATATCAATGACCATTGGAAGTTTTTTGGCTTCCATCTGGGAAGCAACCTGTTCGTATATTTTTTCAGTGGAGGCATGATGGGGCAGAGCAGTAAAAATTATTTCCGAATCTTCCACGTGAAATTTTGCCCGCATTTTTATCCTGCCCGTACCTGTTCTGTAGATCTCTTTTATCTCAGGCGCAGGCGTAATGATTTCAGCATTGGTGGGAAAGTCAGGCCCTTTGATGAAGTTGCAGATTTTATCAAGGCTCGCGTCTTCATTATCAATCAAATGGATCAACGCTTTTGCAACTTCACGCAGGTTATGCGGCAAAATATTAGTGGCCATGCCCACGGCAATACCGGTGGAACCATTCAGCAAAATATTCGGCAGCCGGGCAGGAAGCATGGTAGGTTCGTTGAGAGTGCCGTCAAAATTAGGGACCCAGTCAACGGTTCCCTGATCAAGTTCATGAAGAAAAATTTGCGCATATTTTGATAATCTGGATTCCGTATACCTCATGGCTGCAAAGGATTTTGGATCATTGGGATCACCCCAGTTCCCCTGACCATCAACCAAAGGGTATCTTAAAGAAAAAGGCTGTGCCAAAAGAACCATAGCTTCATAACAGGCTGAATCACCATGGGGATGGAACTTGCCCAGTACATCACCCACCGTTCTTGCTGATTTTTTAAATTTGGCTGTAGACAATAATCCCAATTGGCTCATGGCATAGATAATTCTTCTTTGAACCGGTTTTAAACCATCGCTGATATGGGGCAGGGCGCGATCTAAAATAACATACATGGAATAGTTTAAATACGCTTTTTCGGCAAAGTCCTGAAAAGGTATTTTTTCATAATCTTGAATCTC
>JAGLNZ010000540.1 GCA_023139225.1 Desulfobacula sp.
TCATGACAGAAGCAAGGGTTGATAAGGGCTGATTTGTTTCCAGTATTACCTCAAGCAGCTTTAGTGCTGAAAGCATGCCGTCTCCTGTTGTATGGCTGTCCAGAAAGATCATGTGACCAGAATCCTCGCCACCAATAACAGCTCCGAATTTTTTCATTTCCTTTAATACTTTACGATCACCAACATCGGACTTAACATGGTGAATCCTTAGACTATCAAGCGTCTTAGTTAAACCAATATTGCTCATAATTGTACTTACAACTATATTCTTTTTCAGATTCCCTTTCTCTTTTGCAAACTTTGAACAGATAGCAAGAACCCTGTCTCCGGCGATCTGATGGCCGTTTTCATCAACAGCGATCAGTCTGTCGGCATCCCCGTCAAAAGCAAGGCCGATGGCCGCCTTTTTTTTAACCACAAGTCTTTGCAGGTCTTGTGTGTGCTGTGAACCGCAGCCGTCATTGATATTCTTTCCATCAGGTGAATCATAAATAAATTGAGTATCAAACAGTTCATCATTAAAGACCATGTGTCCGATTTTTGACGCAGCCCCATTTGAACAGTCAATAATTATTTTTATTTTTTTGTTAAGTTTCTCAAAAGGAAACATGGTCAATAAAAATTGGGCATAGGCTTTCAAACTATCTGAAATTACTGATATTTTTCCTACTTTTCCCTGTGGAACATTATTGGAGTTAAGAATATAATCTTCAATTTGACTTTCCTGTTCGTCTGAAAGTTTTTCTCCACCATGTTTAAATATTTTGATTCCATTATCCTGATAAGGGTTATGGGAGGCGGATATAACAATTCCAGCACCTGCATTTTTAACAACAGAACACCAATATGCGACCCCTGGTGTTGGTATGACACCGGCCAGCATTACATCAATGCCTGTTGATGAGACACCCGCTGCAAGGGCAGACTCCAGCATGTCCCCTGAAATACGGGTATCTTTTCCTATAATTACGGCATTAAACCCCTTTTCTTTTGTAAAAAGTCCGATTGCCTGTCCTGTTTTTAAAGCAAGTTCACAGGTTATGGGGTATGTGTTGGCAACTCCCCTGATCCCATCTGTTCCAAAAAGTTTTCCCATTGATCATTCCCTGTCAGATTATCAATTTATCGATCATTCCCTGTTCTATATTTAACAACCATTGAATTCCTTTTTTGTTTTCGTCAGGCTCCAGGCTTTGAATGAGTTTTATATATTTTTTTTCTGTCCGGTCTAATTTTTTTTTAATAATCTGAATAAATTTTTCACCCTCATTATTAATTTTAATTTTTTCACATTCTATTTTAAAAATTTTATCAGCCAATTTATATCTATCCATTGCTTTTTCATGAATTAAAATTAATTTTGACTTTTTATCTTTTGTTTTTGAGAGAAAAATTTCTTTTGATGTCTTTAATTTCTCACAAAATTTTTTTAACCGGATAATTCTTTCTTCAATACAATCATCTAAATTATCCTGCATGCCCCTGATCAAGGCACCGGACATATCATCATATATAAAAAGACGGCGTACATGCCTGTACCAGGCTTTCAAGGCTATAAGACCTGCAATATAATAGATATTGTTATTGAAAATATGGCCCACATTTTTATAAACATTGTATTGTCTTGGAATGGATACATCTTTAAAAGCACCGCCAAGTAAAAGCCGGTCATTTTTAAATTCATTTTTTCTGATAATGGACCCGGCTGCCGTAATGCAGCCATAACCTATCCTGACCGGCCCGACAAGGCCACCCTGCCCGCCTAAAAAAATCGGTTTTTCATTAAGCATAACGCCATGGTGCACATCCCCCATCATGGAAGGTGTGGCCTTATCCTGGTTGGGTGTATAGTTAAAATGAATAAAGGACGAACCAACTTCGGAATGATCTTTGCGGCTTGTTCCTCCGGCTATAAAACAGTCACAAAAATTTATCAGGCTTCCCAGAGTTACAAATGGAAACAAGATGGTCTGCTTGAGGCCCACCATATGGGCTGCATTTGCTTCTTCCTCAAATATTGTGCCTTTTCTTACATGAGCTCCGGAACCAAATGAATTGTCACCGGCAAAGACAGCATCTTTAAAAAACCCGCCCTTTAATTTTGTATTTTCACCAACCAAAGTATTTTCAAGTGTAACCGGTGCTTCATATCCGATTTGAGAATTTTTCATAATCAGGGACTTTTCTCCCATGATCTTGCAACCGGTATAAATGATTACGTTTTCACCAGAAATTCTGTCCGGGTTGACATCTGTTGAAATATATACTGATTCGGGGTTGGGAATTTTTACCCCTTTTCTTATGAGAGCCTTAACAATATTATTTTCCATGAAACTATAAATAATTATCTATGGGTTGCATTGTCAAGGTATTTTATCTATCAAACCTTGACCAAAATTAAGTGCTTACGTATGATAACTTAGGCTTTCCAACTATTTCTTATTTCAACGGGAGACTAAAATGGCCCAAACATTATTTAACAGCCTTAATGCCTGTCAAAATTTAAAGCGTATTTCAAAAATATTCAAGGACAAAGAATATCATCTTAAAAATCTGATTCAAGATAAGAACAGACTTGAAAAGTTTTCTTTAAAAATAAATGGATTTTTCTATGATTTTTCCAGGCAAAGAGTGAATGATTTTCTGCTCAATGAATTATTTGAGCTTGCCAGAGAAACCAAAGCAAAGGATTCTTTTTCGAAAATGGTATCCGGAGAAACCATTAATATAACAGAAAACAGGGCAGCCCTTCATACAGCAACAAGAGACTTTACCCGCAACCATATTGTGCTGAACAATCTGGATGTTGCTTCAGAAATCAACCGGGTTAATAAACAAATTAATCATTTTGCTCAAAAGGTTCATCAGAAACAAATTAAAGGCACTACAAAAAAATCTTTTACAGATGCGGTTGTCATTGGAATCGGTGGTTCCTATCTTGGGTGTGAATTTGTTTACACTGCATTAAAACATTGTATTGACCCAATTATTAATCTTCATTTTCTACCCAATGTAGACATTGATAATTTTGGCCAGGTTATAAAAGAGATTGATCCTGAAACCTGCCTTTGGGTTGTTATTTCAAAATCTTATACTACAACTGAAACCATGGCCAATCTTAACCAGGCCCTGTTATTTTTAAAAAAAAACAACCTTGATCCTTCAAACCATCTTGTAACGGTGACAGCCAAGGGCAGTCCTGGCGATGATCCTATAAATCCTGTTCTCGATTCTTTTCACATGTTTGATTTTATTGGGGGAAGATACTCTGTAAGTTCTGCGGTGGGGGGACTTGCCTTAAGTCTTGCCTTTGGATTTGATATTTTCAACCGTTTTTTAAAAGGTTGTCATGCAATGGACTTACATGCTTTAAACACCCCTGAAGAAAAAAATATTCCTTTGACAGCAGCATTGATCAGCATATGGAATTCCAATTATTTACATTATCCGGCCCAGGCAATTATTCCCTATTGCAGTGCCTTATCCAAACTTGCACCACATATTCAGCAGCTTTATATGGAGAGCCTTGGTAAAGGAGCAACCTTAGATGGCCAAATTCTGGAAAACCAAACCGGTGTTATCATTTTTGGTGAACCAGGAACAAATGCCCAGCATTCTTTTTTTCAGCTTGCCCACCAAGGCAGCCCGTTTCCCATCGAATTTATCGGAGTAGTAAAACCGGTTTACAATAAGGCCCAGGCAAAATCAAAGGGTGTTTATAATCACCAGGAATTATGGGCCAATATGATTGCCCAGGGTCAGGCTCTGGCAAAGGGAAAACATGATGATAACAAGGCTAAATATTTCACAGGGAACCGACCCTCTTCCACCCTGCTCATCAATGCCCTGACGCCAGAGAGTATCGGAATGCTGCTTGCTTTCTACGAAGCAAGAACCATATTTGAGGGATTTATTCTGGGAGTTAATCCTTTTGATCAATTCGGTGTTGAACTGGGCAAGGTGCTTGCCTCAAACATAAGAGAACAAATCAAAAGAAAAAATGAGGATACAAAATACGATTTTAACTCCCTTGACCCGACTACTAAATTTTATCTTGATACCTTATTTAAAGGATCATTATAAAAATTTATAAATCACACTGCCCCAGGTAAGGCCTGCACCAAGACCTGCAAAAAGGACTATATCACCGGATTTACCAATACGTCCCTGCTCCATGGCTTCATGAAGGGCAAGAGGAATACTTGCCGCAGTAGTGTTTCCGTATTTTTGAATATTATGAAATATTTTATCATCATCTAATTTTAAGAACTGTCCAAGCGCTTGATTGATTCTCATATTGGCTTGGTGCGGGACAATCAGATCAATTTGGTCAAGACTGATTTGTGCTTTTTCAAGGGATTCCTTAATGACCTTTGGCAGCATCCTGACCGCTTTTTTAAAGATGGCCGGTCCATCCATGACAGGATAGTATCTTGGATCATCAATGGGTACACCTGGTGGAAATCGCATGGGAAATTTTGATGCAGGAAGTTCAGTCATTAATGCATCGGCAAGATTGCCATCCGCGTGAAGTGCTGAGGATAGCACGCCTGCGGTTTTATCGGTTTCAACGCCTTCAATGCATAAAGCCGCTGCCCCATCACCAAATATAACGGTAACATCCCGTCCCCTGGTCGATTTATCAAGGCCTGAAGAATGAACCTCTGCACATACCAGAAGAATTTTATTGGCAAGGCCCGTTTTTATATAGGCATCTGCCGTAGCAAGACCGTAAAGAAATCCTGTACACTGCTGTCTGATATCTAATGCAGGGGTAGAGTTGAGTCCCAGTTTTGCCTGGAGCAGGCACCCACAACCGGGGAACATAATATCGGGACTAAGTGTCGCAAAAATGATAAAATCAAGATCTTGGGGCTGCCAGTCGGCACTTTCCAAGGCTATTTTGGACGCTTCAAAGCCCAAATCAGACGAGCCGGTTTCACCCTCCTGATCAATCCAGTATCTTTGCTCAATACCCGTCCTTTGTTTTATCCATTCATCAGAGGTGTCCAGGATTTTTTCAAGGTCGTGGTTGGTAATGATATTGGGTGGAACAAACATTCCTGAACTTTTTATAATGCTTTTCTTCATGAAGCCTTCCTTATTCAAAATTATCATATTGATAAATTTTCTTGCCTGCTATATTATGCACGCCTTATAATATTAATTTTTTAATTAGGCAAGAACCTTAAATAAAATTAAAAATTGATTTTAAGCTTATAACAATGTTTACACAGATTTCTATACTTATTCTCGGCCTGGCTCTGCTTGGTATCGGATCTTCGCTGCTCGTCGAAGGGGCGGCATCAACCGCAATCATGTTTGCAGTCAGACCTGTTGTTGTGGGATTAACGATTGTCTCCCTTGCTACATCCGCACCGGAATTACTGGTGAGTTTTGTTGCGGCCTATAAGGGGTCAGGTGGAATATCAATTGGGAATATACTTGGCAGCAATGTGATCAACATTGCTCTTGTATTGGGGATCAGCGCAGTGATAAGACCTGTTGTGATAAAAAAACAGATTATCCGTATTGAAATCCCCTACATGATTTTTATCTCCTTTGTGTTCTGGCTGCTTTGCCTGGATTCTAATATTGGACGCATGGATGGATTTATTTTGATTCTTTTATTAATTGTTTTTTTAATTTATGGTGTCATCACCGCTAAAGATAAAAACAACAATAATTGTATTGGAAAATCATCACATTTTCGTATTTTTAAAAATATTTTTTTCATCATCGCGGGCATAATAATGCTTTCTTTGGGTGCAAATTTTGTTGTTCAGGAAGCCATAAGTATCGCCGAAAAAATAGGTCTTTCCCAAACATTTATCGGGATTTCTGTTGTTGCCCTTGGAACGTCCCTGCCTGAACTTGCCACGTCTGCCGTGGCTGCAGCAAAAGGGGAAAGCGATATTTCCGTTGGAAATGTTGTCGGCTCAAACCTGTTTAATATCTGTCTTGTTATGGGAGTCGTTGGAATCTTTAATCCAATGCAGATAGATAGGAATCTTCATTATTTTCAGTTTCCATTCATGATTTTCATTTGCCTTGTATTGGGAGGTATCGCATATTTTAACCAGGGTATAAGTAAAAGAACAGGTTTCCTTTTCATAACCCTGTTTGTTGCTTATATAGTGGTTTCGTATATAAAATAAGGTTGACAATTTCGCAAATATCTGATTTTCTCCTTGCAAGGTGAAACAGATCTATTATATGGATACAGGTATAAACACTTTCCTTATTGATTTAAGAGGCATATAATGGCAAATCCAAGCAGACTTTTGATAGTTGATGACAATGAAGATATCCTGTCAACATTTTATGAATTTTTTAATTCAATGGGCTATGAAGTAAAAACCGCAGTGGATGGTTTTGCTGCCTTAAAATTATTAAGAGACAAATCCAATTTTTTTGATTGCCTTATTACAGACCTTGTCATGCCGAATATCAGTGGTGTCGGGCTAATCACCATTGTAAAAAAAGAATACCCTCATTTAAAAATAATAGCAATGACAGGATATGGTGATCAACCCGGAGCTTTGGCTTCTGAAGCTGAAGCTGATGTTGTTCTTTTTAAACCCATTGACCTGTTTAAAATTGAAAATACGGTTACCGAATTAATTAACCAAAAAAACGATAAACAAGAAAATTAAGATAAAACTATGAGCACACCCTTAATCGGCGTCAGCAAATCAATTCTAAAGATAAAAGAACTGATTAATCATGTAGCCAATACCTGCTTGAACGTTTTGATAACGGGCGAAACCGGTGTTGGTAAGGAAGTTGTTGCTCAAAGTCTCTATGCTGAATCAAACAGGTCCACAAAAAACTTTGTAAAAATCAATTGTGCGGCATTGCCTGAAACACTCCTTGAAAGCGAACTCTACGGCTATGAGAAAGGGGCTTTCACAGGCGCTCATAGAAAACGTCCGGGTAAATTTCAGACAGCGGACAAGGGGGTTCTTTTTCTTGACGAAATCGGTGATATGCCCCTGGCATTACAGTCAAAAATGCTTCATGTACTTCAAAGCGGTGAATTTTCCCCTCTTGGATCAGACTATGAGTTTAAAACCGATGTATGGGTAATTGCGGCCACCAACCATGATCTTGAAGAAAGCATTTATAATAAAACCTTTAGAGAGGATCTATTTTACCGGTTAAATATTATTAAAATAGACATTCCGCCTTTACGTAAAAGAAAAGAAGATATTGCTCCTCTTATTGAATACTATTTCAGACTCTATAAATCAGAATATCCCGACAACCATGGAAGCAAACCTGATTCAGATACCCTTGCAAAACTTTGCAATTATCCGTGGCCCGGAAATGTTAGACAGCTTCAAAATTGTATTAAAAAACAAATGGTTTTGAAATCATGGGAAAAAATTTTTGATGAACTTCCAAGAGAACATCAGGAGAACATCCCTCATATTCACACAGATAGCCAACACAACGGTACCCAACCTTTTGTGAATCATGACTTTGCAAATGATCGATCCGGTATTATTTCCGAATTTGTTGATCTATCCACAAGTTCCGACAAGTTATTTGAAGATATTTCCTTGAAAAAGATTAAAAAACTGGCTTCAGACAGAGTAGAAAAGGAAGTCATTTCTTTTGTTTTGGAAAAAGTTGGCTGGAACAGATCACGGGCTGCAAAGATACTTAAAATCAGCTATAAAACCCTGCTTTACAAAATGAATGAGTTTAAAGTTCATCCGCCTGTAAAATAGTTGCGAGCCCTGCGTTTATTATCCTTTACTTCATCCATATTTTTACATATAAATTAAGCTCGTGTTGTGTTTTTAAAAGTATCTTTAATGTTTTCAATTAATTGTTGACAAGTTATTTTTTATTCCATATTGTTCAAAAGATTCTTGTTATTTTTGGTATTATCTCAATTAATTTTAAAAAATTTGAGGCTTTTAAGAAATAAATTAACGTTTAAAGGAGGTAACATGAAAAAGATTGCTTGTTTAGTGGTTGTGGCCTTTGCCTTTGCCATGGTGTTTTCTACATCAGCGTTCAGTGCAAGAAAAACGATTATCAAAATCGGTATCAATGCCCCCATGACAGGAGATATTCCCAAGGTTGGGGAAGGTTCCAAATATGCGGCAATGTTGTGGCTTGAAGACATTGAAAAAGCCGGCGGACTTGAAGTCGGCGGCAAAAAGTATGAAGTTGAACTTGTAATTGAAGATAATGAGTCAAAAGCAGAATCAGCAGTAAAAGCAAATATGAAAATGATTACCCAGGATGATGTTCTTGCCATCGTTGGCCCCCAGTCTTCCAAACAGGCAATTCCTGCCGGTGAAGTTGCCAACAAATATAAAACCGTTATGATCAGCCCCTGGTCTACCAATCCCAATACAACCCTTGACAGGCCTTTTGTGTTCCGTGGTTGTTTTCTTGATCCTTTTCAAGGACCTGTTGTAGCAAATTTTATTACCGATGAATTCGGTTTTACAAAAGCGGCTGTTCTTTATGATGTTGCCTCTGACTATCCAAAAGGATTGGCTGAAGTTTTTAAAGCAGCATGGGAAAAAAAGCATGGGACCGGATCTGTTGTGGCTTATGAAAGCTTTACAACAAAAGATACGGATTTTTCTTCTCAATTAACTAAAATTGTTAAATCAGGTGCCCAGGTTCTTTTTGCTCCTCAATATTACAATGAAGTTCCCTTGATCGTTCAACAGGCAAAAGATCTTGGATGGAAAGGTCCCATTGTGGGTTCTGATTCCTGGGGATCTGCTGAAACCGTAGAATTATGCGGTGAAGCCTGTTACGGACTATACTTTTCATCACACTATGCCGCTGCCGGTGCCAAAGGGGCAACAAAAGCATTTATTGATAGATATACCGATAATTACGGCTATGTTCCTGATGATGTTGCAGCCCTGACTTGGGATGCACTTCGTCTTACCCAGCAGGCCATTCAGGATGCGGGTAAAATTACCGGGAAAATTGAAAAAGACAGGACTGCTGTTAAAGATGCCCTTGCAAACATTAAAAATTTTGCCGGTATTACAGGAAATATGACGTTTACAAAAGAAGGTGATCCAATAAAATGCGCTGTTATTGTAAAAATTAATGATAGCGGTGAATATGAATTCTACAAATCCAGTTGTCCATAAATCCGGCCAAATGGTGTTGTTTAAGTAATCATATGACTGCCATGCATCTTTTGTGCATGGCAGTCATAACTCTATAGAACAGGAGTTGGTGAATGGAATCTTTGATAGAATTAGGTCAATATATTCTTCAAAACCTGATTAATGCACTCCA
>JAGLNZ010000541.1 GCA_023139225.1 Desulfobacula sp.
TTTAACTTTGCCCATGGTGATATTTTTATGGTGGGCACCTATATCGGCTTTGGGATCGCAACGCTCTTTCTTGCATTGTTTGCAGGCTTTCTACCCGGTCCCCTTATCTTTTTAGCCACGGTTATTATTACCATGTTTTTAGCTTCCTGGGTCGGTGTTTTTGTTGAGGTTGCAGGATACAGACCTTTAAGATCCGCACCCCGTGCGTCAGCAGCCATTACTGGTTTGATGATCGGTATTATTTTTGAAACCGGTATATTAATTCTACTGGGTGCAAAAAGATTGAGTTTTCCGCCTTTGATGGAATCTATTGCCTACAATATCGGCGGCATCTATTTTACGAATGTGAAAGTAATGATTATTGTCATTTCACTTCTCTTAATGATTGCCGTTCATACCTTTATCCAGAAAACAAAATGGGGTATGGCCATGCGGGCCATGTCGTATGATTTTCTTGCCGTTCCATTGATGGGGGTATCCATAAACATTATTGCACCCTTAACATTTGCCGTCGGCGCAGGCCTTGCAGCCGTTGCCGGAATTCTCTATGGGCAGGCCTACCCGATTCTAGACCCTTATATGGGTGTCATCATTGGATGGAAGGCATTTGTAGCAGCAATTCTCGGTGGACGAGGATCAATAAAAGGTGCAGCTCTTGCCGGATACCTCATAGGATTTATTGAGATATTTGTTGCAACGATTTTCCCGTCAACCCTAAGGGATCTTATTGCCTATTCCATTATTCTTCTCATTCTGACATTCAGACCGAGGGGATTCTTTGGAATGGAACACAGTACAAAATTAAGACTCTAATTTTTTAACTGAGTATATACAGGAAAATTACATGGAAATAGCAAGAAAATTTAAAAGCATCTTTTCTGATGTGCCGATATTAGGCTGGATATTAGGCATCTTTACAGCAGTAATCATCGAGTATTATTTGGGTTATGATTATATCTCATATTATCTGGGATTACCCAAAATACCTGTTTTATTCGGCACTCTTGTTATGCTTAAGGACCCTATGATGATACCTGCAGTGATTGGGTATGATCTTATTGTATATGTCGTTCCAATTTTTTTAATAGCAAAACTAACCACTTTTTTTACCAATCCGGTCGCCGCCATTCTGGAAAAAACGCCTTTATGGCTGTCAGCCATTATCCATTTGATTTTTTTCTACAGCGTGCTTCATATGTGGGCCGGGATCAATGATTACAGGGAACTTGTTGTTAAGCTGACACTGATCTCTATCATCTTAACCATCAGCATCAATGTGATTAACGGATACCAGGGAGAGTTTTCCTGCTCACATCCCGGATTCATGGCTATAGGAGCCTATATTTCTTCGATTTTAACCCTGTATTTTTTTGTTAGTGATAAAACCTTTGGTGCAGCTGTTTTACCACCTGCATTCGGCCCTTGGTTTTTTCCATTTGCCCTGGTGGCAGGTGGAATCGCAGCAGCCTTAGGCTCGCTTCTTGTGGCCATACCTTCCTTTAGAACCCGTGGGGATTATCTGGCCATTATATCTCTTGCATTCATGTTTATTGTAAAAAGTGCTGTTGAGAACCTCAATGTTATTGGAGGGGCCAGGGGAATGGGGGGACAACCTGACTATGCACCCCTGCCCATCATCTTTATCTGGACCATGCTGTGCATATGGATTGTCCACAATTTTGTTACGTCCATTATGGGAAAAGCATTAAATGCTGTTCGAGATGATGAAGCTGCTTCTGAATCCATGACTGTTAAAACCCGGAAAACAAAAATGACCGCCTTTATGTTCGGTGCATTCTGGGCCGGGATTGCAGGGGGATTGTTTGCCCATGTTCTGACCTATATCAATCCGGGGATGTTCAGCATCAACCGTCTTGCTGAAATACTTGCCATGGTCTATTTTGGCGGACTCAATTCTATTGTCGGCTCCATTGTCGGTGCTGTCAGTATCAATGTTTTGGGTGAAGCCTTAAGACCGCTTGAACTCTATAAGTGGATTATTATTCCTTTGATTTTAATTTTAGTGATGATTTTCCGTCCATACGGCCTGATTTCTTTTAAGGAAATCAATGCCAAAAGATTGTTAAGATCCAGACACAAAAGAGAACAAGGAGCTTAAAATCCATGTCAGCATTGCTCAATGTAAATAAAATGACACATTATTTTGGCGGCTTAAGAGCGGTACATAATTATAACTTAAATATTGAACCCTTGCAGATTACAGGACTTATTGGCCCTAACGGAGCAGGGAAGACAACCATATTTAATTTAATAACAGGTGTTTATACGCCCACCCATGGCTCCATCACCCTTGAGAATGAAAATATTAAAGGGCTTGAAACCAATGAAATAGCGGCCATGGGATTGGGCAGAACATTTCAGAATATTGCGTTGTGGAGACACATGAATGTTCTGGACCATATTAGAATGGCCCACTACTCTCAATTATCTTACGGCCTGATCGGATCATTTTTTAATACCCCAAAATGCCGGCAGCAGGAAACAAAAGTTAAAGAAAATTCCTATCGGCTGCTTGAGCTGTTTGATATCAAGCAGCATGCAGATCAAATCGTTACCAATCTGCCCTATGGTGCACAAAGGCGTGTTGAAATGGCAAGAGCCATGGCAACCAACCCGAAAATTCTTTTTCTTGATGAACCAACAGCTGGAATGACATCGGATGAACTGGTTCAAATGATAAAAATTATCAGGAAGGTCCATGAGGATTTTAAAGTGGCCATCTTTCTGATTGAACACAGGATGAAATTTGTAATGGAATTATGCCAGCATATTCAAACCCTGGTATTTGGTGAACTTATTGCAGAAGGCCCGCCTGAAGATATTCAGAATAATCCCCAAGTTATTGAGGCCTATCTTGGCAAGGAGGATCTAACCTGATGCAGCTTAACGTTGAAAATTTAAGGGTTTCCTATGGAAATATCAAGGCGCTTCACGGAATTAATTTTAATGTAGAAGCGGGTGAACTTGTAACCATTATCGGTGCTAATGGTGCAGGAAAAAGCACCACTTTAAGGGCAATTTCCAGGATGATTCCTTCAAGCCCCGGATCTGTTCTTGAATTTGAAGGAAAAGATCTTCTCAAATACAGTACGGATAAAGTTGTCTCAAAGTTAGGCATATGTCACGTACCTGAAGGAAGGAGAATTTTTGGAAATCTGACGGTTACTGAAAATCTCGCTCTTGCCTGCTTTGCCAGAAAAGATACAGATCAAATCGGAAAAGACAAAAAATGGGTGTTTAACCTGTTTCAACGACTTGAAGAAAGAAAAGACCAGCTTGCAGGGACTTTGTCCGGTGGCGAGCAGCAGATGTTAGCTGTTGGAAGGGGTTACATGAGCGGTCGCAAAATCATGCTTTTAGATGAACCTTCCATGGGACTTGCCCCTCTTCTCATGCTTGAAATGTTTGACGCATTAAAAGAAATCAACAAATCAGGCACCACTATCCTGCTGGTTGAACAAAATGCCCGGCTCGCCTTGAAATTCGCTAAGAGGGGTTATGTAATTGAGAATGGATCGCTCATTCTTGAGGGACCTGCAGATGAACTGCTCAATAACCCGGATGTTAAAAAGGCTTACCTAGGCGCTTAATCCAAAATAATAAAAAGCCTTGTCGGAAATTTTCCTCAAGGCTTTTACTGTCTTTTCATCTTAGGGCTTTTGCAAAGGGATATCCCATTTTTTCATATATTTCCACACTGAAGTTCGACTTTTTTGAATTTGTCGCCCCACCTCTGCCTTATTCCAATTACACTCTTCGAGTAATTTTAAAAGTCCCTCTTTTGTAAGCTTCAAAGTCGTATTAGTTCTATATGAACTGGCTTGAACAGGATGAGTAAGATGAGAAATATTTTCTAAATACTCATGCTTTTCTCTGATCTCCACAGGCAGGTCCTTGAGTTCAATCCGATTTGAATTGCAGATAACAAAAGCATGTTCTATGGCATTTTCAAGTTCCCTGATATTTCCGGGCCAGGTGTGCTCCATCAGGCGTTTCATCCCTTGAGTATCAACCTTTGCTATGGATTTGTTCTCTCTTTTATTTCCTTTTTTGATAAAATGTGTAACAAGTATCGGAATATCTTCGCGACGGTTTTTTAAGGGTGGGACATTAATTGGAAAAACCTTTAATCGATAAAATAAATCTTCTCTAAATTTACCTTGTTGAGTCAGCTCAAAAAGATTTTTATGGGTTGCAGCAATGATTCTGATATCAATCTTTCTTTTTTTTGAATCCCCTACCCTTTCGATTTCTCTTT
>JAGLNZ010000542.1 GCA_023139225.1 Desulfobacula sp.
GCGGCACCCAAACTTTTAAAAAAGGTTGGCAGCCTTGACAGGCAAGCGATTGCCGCTAAAGCTGCCAAAAATAAAGATGCTGCTTTTTATGCAGGCCAGATTGAATCAGCTAAATTTTTTATTAATACCCTTCTTCCATCAGCTTATGGTAAGATGGATGCCATTAGGGAAGGAGACACCAGTGTGGAAGATATTCTCACCGTCTCTTTTGGATCAAAATAAATCCTTGGCACAATAAATTATGGGAGGAAACATGTTTGACTATCTGAAAAAAAGTTTGTTAACGGGTATTGGCCTGGCATTAAGATCTAAAAATGAGATCGAAGACCTGGCAAAAGAATTTGCCAAAAAATCCGAAATGAGCCAGGACGAAGCCAAAGATTTCCTAAAGGAATGCCAGCAAAAGTATGAAGATGCAAAGACGGGTTTTGATAAGAAAATTGAAGAAGCCATCGAAAAAATCCTGTTAAAGCTGGATCTGCCATCAAAGTCCGATATTAAAGTACTCAATGACAGGATCGATGATCTTACAAAAAAAATGACCGATTCGAATAAATGATCGTTGACCTTTTATGCTGAGCATCAAAAACATTGGCAGGGTGAGCAAGCGGTACCGGCATCTGAGAAGGTATCAGCAAATTATCGGCATCATTTTAAAGTATGGCTTTGAAAACATTATCGATGCCATGAATATTGACCGTTATATTGAATCCGGTCTTGGACTCATTCCTTTTGTCAACAAACATGAAAAGGTTGAAAAGCTGTCTAAAAACCAGCGGATCAGAATGGCGCTTGAAGAACTCGGGCCCACGTTTATCAAGATGGGCCAGGTTCTTTCTTCCCGGCCAGACCTCATTCCGGTTGACCTTTTAAATGAACTTGCAAAACTGCAGGATCATGTTCCGCCTTTTGAATTTGAACATGTAAAAACCATTATTGCTTCTGAATTTGGCAAGCCCCATGACAAAATCTTTCAGTCAATAGAAGAAACACCTATTGCCAGCGCTTCAATTGGGCAGGTCCACAAAGCACGGATTAATAACAATAATCAGATTGCTGTAAAAATCCAGAGACCCGGCATTAAGAAAACCATTGAAACAGATCTTGAAATTATGCTTCACATAGCTTCCATCGTGGAAAATAATATTGAGGAAGTCGCTGCCTTTAAACCGGTCAAGATTGTGGAAGAATTTGCCAAAACCATAGAAAAAGAGCTGGATTATTCCATTGAAGCATCCAATATGGAACAAATGGCCGATCAGTTCAAAAATGACAAAACCATCCATATTCCCAAAGTATATTTTGCCGAATCAAGCGAACGGGTTCTGGCCATGGAGTATATCAAAGGGATTAAGGCCGATGACGTGGAAGCAATTGAATCTGCCGGACTTGACAAAAAACTGCTCACACGAAGGGGTGCTGATTTCATTATGAAGCAGGTATTTGAACATGGATTTTTCCATGCAGATCCCCATCCCGGCAACATCTTTGTCATGGAAAAAAATTGTATCTGCCCTGTGGATTTCGGGATGACGGGGTTTGTGGATCAAACCACACGGGAGATATTTGTGGACCTGATCCACAGTATTGCCACAAGCGACTTTAAGCTTACTGCAAGGCTCTTGTGCGAACTGGCCGAATACGATATCCAGCCTAATCTTACACATCTTGAAAAGGATGTTTCTCTATTTATATCCACACATCTTTCAAAAGTATTAAAGGATATTAAAATCGGAAAAATGTTGAACCAGTTTCTTGAACTGAGTGCCATCCATCAACTTAGAATCCCGCCGGATTTTTTCCTGATGATAAAAGCGTTTATCTGTATAGAAGGAACTGCCAAAAAGCTTGATCCTGATTTTGATATGATTTCCCATGCAGTGCCTTATGTAACTGCTGCAAAATACAGAAAATTTAAGCCTTCAAGGCTTGCTAAAGAATTTATGGGAATTGCAAGACAATCCTATAAACTGCTTCAGATCTTCCCGACAGATGCCGTTGAGATCATGCGTCTTGCAAAATCGGGGAAACTGACGTTCAATATGAAAATTGAAGGTCTTGATAAAATGTTGAACACCCAGGATCAGACCAGCAACAGGATCTCTTTTTCAATTATTATAGCGGCATTGATACTGGGGTCGGCAATACTCATTAATTCCAAAGTTCCACCCATTCTTTTCGGAGTGTCCGTGATCGGGATTGCAGGGTTTCTTGCTGCCGCTGTTATGGGAATCTGGCTGCTGATTGCCATTATCCGGAAAGGACGACTGTGATCATTCTACCTGTCACCGGAATAGGGGTACCAGTCAGACTCTCTTAACCGATCCACCTTTAATACCACCATTTCATATGTGCCTGTATTAAAGACAATTTTCCTGCCAAGTTCACCACCTATATCTTCTGAAACGATTTTAATTTTTTTCCCGGCTAGAATATGTCTGGCGGTTTTTAAATTGTCTTTGCCGATATCTCTTTTGGAATATTCAGGATTAAATGCACCACCGAATATTTGCGCTTCCAGATTTGAAATATCAGATCCATTGGCGCCCATCATTCTAATCAAAGTTAGAACAGCGATATTGCCATATTGTGCCGTTGTTTTTTCCCGGGTTTCAACATATGGAAAAAGAAAATGGTTCATTCCACCTGTTTTATGAGATCTGTCATACAGGCTGACGGCTACGGATGAACCCAGTACTGCCGAGATTGTGGTGGGTCTGTCGGGCAGGTAGATATACCCGGGTCTTAAGAAATAATCTCTGGTAACAGGTTTTTCGCTGGTTTGCGTCATTTTTATTCTTTATTCTTCATCATTTTTTTGTGTCATATGTTTTAACTTATTTGGACATTCATATCAAGTGAGATTCAAAACATTCAGATTTAAAAAAGCCTTTTTCCAAATTTAGGATGATCCGGGAGATCGGTCTTTTTATAAAGCTGGATTTTTGTCTTTTCCGACACTTCTCTTTCCTTTTTTATATCCATCGTCGGACCCTGTTCTTATAGTCTATATATTGTTGTCCAAATTTTTGAGACAAGTATTTCTCCTCTGGCCGTATCGACAGGAACTTAAGAAGGATAAAAAGAACAATCCCTGTAAAAAACAACCATAAGGACATTTTTATGAAAGCAATCCCTGCCATTAAGAGCAACAAAGAAAGATACATGGGGTTCCGGGAAAATCGAAAAGGACCTTCTTTAACAATAGCAAGTGTCTCTTTTGCCGGGTCAAACGGGGTGTTGTTTTTGATCATCACTATCAAAGCGCTTATGACAAAGACAGCTGAAGCAAACAAAAACAAACTGCCTGCACTAATTCGAGCAGCTCGTGATATTCCCGGGATACGGAATGGTAATATATATTCCAGTATAA
>JAGLNZ010000543.1 GCA_023139225.1 Desulfobacula sp.
CGGGCAGCCCTGGCAACCTTTGCAAGCTGAAAAGGGGTCTTTTTTGCTATGGTCTGTTTGTTGGAAAGACTGGCTTCAGTGGCACAAAAACTGCACTTTTCCGAGCGTTTCCAATGGACACATTTTTGTAATACTGTGGTGGCCAGGCAGTCCTTGCCGTGGAGAAGAGCAATCTTTTTGTAAGGGATTTTGTCATCCGTGGATTTGCTGTAAAATTTGGGTTCGGGAACCACTTTGACAGGGCAGACGGGTTTGCTGTTTTTGAACAGGTAATATCCGGAGTCCACCTCATTTAAGGAAAAAGGTGACCGCAAGACGTAGTCGGCAGCAATGGGAACACTGACCGGTATCCCGTTAATAAGGAATGCACGCCCCTCGGCAGGGCCGGCACCGCCCTTACGTCCGGTAATTTCTTCATTAACATGAACGCCCAGACTTTGTATCTCAGTAATGAGATGGTGCATGTTTGAATCTCCCTTTTTTTAACTCAGAACAAAATATTGCTTCTATCAGAGATCATCCCTTCTAACAAGTTTAAATCCTAACCAAAGATATCAAACAGCACCATCTTAATAATTGGTCTTTGCGAACCGACGTTATACCGTATGGACTAGACGGCCGCCGGTTCGCTGACAGGCATTAACGCCTGGTAATGGATTTACTTGTACTTGTCCGGCATTGATGAAATGGTGCCGTCCCATGTATCAACCTTGCCGACAATTTCCTCATCTTCCGGAAACCAGGTCTGAGTGACGCACTTGGTTTCTGTAAAGAATGTAAACCCGTCTTTACCCATAACATGAAGATCCCCGAAAAAGGAGTCCTTGTGGCCGGTAAACCCGAAAATTCCCAAGGGGACCGGAATACCAACATTAACACCCACCATGCCGGCATCTGTATGGAATGCAAACTCACGGGCATAGTGTCCGTTCTGGGTATAAATCACGGAACCGTTGGCAAACGGGCTTTTGTTCATAAGGGCCAGACCTTCTTTAAAGGAATCTACCCGTTTGATGCAAAGCACGGGACCAAAAATTTCTTTATCACCAATGGTCATCTCTTCCGTGACCTTATCAAAAATACTAGGTGCCAGATAGAATCCGTTTTCATATCCTTCTACTATAGGATTCCTGCCGTCAACAATAAGATCTGCTCCTTCTTCAATCCCTTTTTCAATCCAGCCGGTTACAAATTTCAAGTGCCCGGCATTCATGATGGGTCCCATGCCGGTATCAGGATCATAGGCAGGCCCCAGTTTCATTTCTGCAACAAATTTTTTCAGGTAATTAATCAGCTCATCTGCAATAGCGTTCTCAACGACAATCACCGGACAGGCCATGCATCTTGCACCGGCACATCCGCAATAGGCATTGATAATGCCCCTGGCAGTTCTTTCAATCTTTGCATCCCTTAGAACCAGGGCATGGTTCTTGGCTTCGGTCAAAGCTTGAACCCTTTTACCATGGGCTGCCGCAGTTTTGTATATATGTTTGCCCACACTTGTGGAGCCAACAAAACTTACGCCCTTGATATCCGGATGTTTCAGGAAAATTTCCGCTTCATTTCTTCCAGCCGTCACAAGATTGAGGACGCCTTTGGGAAGGCCTGCTTCACGCCAGAGTTCGGCAAGTCTCATGGATGACTGGGGAACAAAGCTGGCTGCTTTGAGAACCATGCAGTTTCCTGTGGCAATACAGATGGGGGACATCCATCCGTGGGGAATCATGGCAGGAAAATTCCAGGGTGCAATGCCTGCAAAAACACCAATGGGATGATGGTAGAGGACGGTATCATACCCTTTGCTGGCCTGCATGACGGATTCGCC
>JAGLNZ010000544.1 GCA_023139225.1 Desulfobacula sp.
CCGCCACCGCATCGACCAGTCTATAGATTTGTGCTTTATTTAATCCTTTCCAATTGCGAAACCTTACCCCTTCAAGTGCGTTGTTCGCCCCTATGTCCATATCAATGGAAACATAAACATAGGGCGTTGAAATTTTTTTTAAGAATCCTTTGATTTTTTGAGGATTTAATTTGCATTCTTTTTTGGTGATAATTGTAGCACCCCTGCGTTTCAGGCCCACATAGGCATTGGTAAATTTTTTAATACGAGGGTCCTTGATCCGTAAGGATTTTTTTTCAGGATAATCGCTTACCCCGATAATATACAGATTTTTCGGGTCCACCTGCTTGCCTGTAACAAGGCTGTGTACAAAAGAACTTGCATTGTATGAATCCGGACGATTATACAAAAACGGATCATTGACATCGTGGACGGAAGATGGGTTAGTCTCCATATCATATTGGATTGCACCGGCCAGCACGGACATGGGAACAGCATCCGTGTGGCTGTCAATAATAATCAAAGACAGGTTTCCCGAGTCGTAATGGCGGGATAGTGCCGAATAAATGCCACCGGTCAGGGAATGGTCAATTCCGACCATACAGGGGATATTGGGCAGAATTCGATCTGTAACGAATTGATCTGCCTTGTCTGCAAATTTTTTGCAGCCATCGCTGTCAATAAAGGAAATAAAGTTTTCAGTGTTGATTTTTGAGTGATTTTCTGAACGCGGTTTTGCGCCCAGCCAGGATGGTACGGGCAAAGAGCCCAGATTATCCCACAGGTCGGTTGGAATACCAGGTGGACTATCAGAACCAAGATGGTCCATGACACCGTCAAGAGGATCATCAAACCCTTCGGCAGTCCGCAATATATTCAGTTTTTCCTGGATGGAATCATATTTTTCATCGCAATCCATGGGACAGCCAAAAAACATTATTTTTTTATTGAAACTATTTTTCATTATGATTACACAGACAGATGAGATTGAATAATCTCAGGATCATCCACAAGTTCCCTGGTTGAAGCGACTTTGACAATTTCACCTTTGGTGTCCATTAAATAATGACGGGTGGCAACTTTAAGTGCCATGCGGTAATTCTGCTCAACTATCAGCATTGTTATTCCTGATTTTATACAAAATTTTAAGACAACATCAGTGATCATCTGAACAAGTAACGGGGATAGTCCCTGTGAAGGCTCGTCCATGATGATGATCCGCGGGTTGCTGATAAGCGCCCGGCTGATGGCCAGCATCTGCTGTTCACCACCACTCAGCGTTGCACCGTCCTGATTGGTTCTTTCTGCAAGCACGGGGAAATGGTCACATACTCTTTCAAAGGTCCATGCATCTTTGCCATTTCCGGGTCTGGCAGCTAACTTAAGATTTTCTTCCACAGTTAATCCCGGGAAAATATGCCTTTCAGCCGGCACATAGGCCACCCCTATTTTGGAGATTTTATGGGGTTGCCACCGACTTGTATCTATACCATCTATATTTATTGTTCCGGATTGAGGCGGGGTCAGTCCCATAATAGACCGCAGAGTAGTGGTTTTCCCCACCCCGTTTCGTCCAAGAATCGAAACGGTTTCCTGTTCTTCTATATACATGGACAGTCCTTGAATCACATGGCTTACACCATAATAGGTGTGAATTTGCTCAATATTAAGGATCTTATTCCTCTTTTCCAAGATATGCCTCCCTGACCTGCTGATTGTTTTGGATCTCTTCCGGTGTGCCTTCTGCAATAGTACAGCCGTATTGAAGAACTGTAATCTTATCTGAAATACTCATCACCATATCCATGTCATGTTCAACCAGTACAACACTAATTTCACTGGCCAGCTCTTTAATCAATTTTGATATGTGCCGGGTTTCTGCCGGTGACATTCCGGCAGTGGGTTCATCCAAAAATAAAATTTTGGGATCGCCTGCCATGGCAATGGCCACCTCAAGCACCCGTTGATCACCATATGCCAGGTTCTTTGCAGGCCTGGCTGCCAGCTCCTTTAATCCAAGGCGTTCTATCATTGCCCAGGTTTTTTCGGTTACCGCCTTAAGGCTTTGTTTTGAAGAGAAAATCCTTAAAGAACCGCCGCTTTTCGCCTGCCTTGCAATTCTTAAATTTTCAAATACACTTAAGTTTTCGAAAATACTGTTAATCTGGAACGTCCGGCAGATACCCATTTTTACCAGTTCATGGGTTGGTTTGTTGGTAATATCCTGTCCTTTAAAAAGTATTTTCCCGGAACTGACAGGTATTTTTCCTGTAACAATATTGATAAAAGTTGTTTTACCGGCACCGTTCGGACCGATAATAGATGTTAGCCCATGTTTGTTAACACTAAAACAAACTCGGTTTGTCGCCATCACACCGCCAAAACGGCGGCATAAATTTTCTGTGCAGAGTAGTTCCTCCATTTTAACCCTTTCGAAATCGCTTGAGATGATCGCCCAGACCGACGAATCCAGTTGGTAAAAATAGCACCAGAAAAATAACAACCAGTCCAAGAAAGATTTCCCAATGTTCTGTCATGGTGCTGATATAGTCCTGAATGTAAATAAAAATAGCCGCGCCGACAAATGCTCCCCATAAAGAGCCCATACCGCCCAGAAGAACCATCATCAGTACGCCTGCTCCGGCAAAGGCACTCATGGTAGAAGGGCCGATATATCCTTTGTACAGGATAAACAGAGCACCGGCGATGCTGGCCAGCATACAGGCCAGCATCCATCCCAAAAGCTTGTACCTGCGCACATTAATCCCCACAAAGGAAGCACGGTCTTCATTTTCGCGTATGGCTTCAAGAACTGCCCCAAAAGGAGAATTGATAATTCGGCGGGTAAGAAAAAAACAAATGGCCGCAATCACCAGGGTAAAAAGATAAATTGCCACAGGATCACCCGAGCTGCCGAGGTTCCATCCGAACAAATGGATATCCGGATTGGGCATCCCCATCAAGCCGTCATCGCCACCGGTTACGCCATACCATTTCCATACTATTGTATGAAACATCATGCCGAATGCCATGGTCAGCAACGCAAATGCCAGTCCGCCGGTCCGTACCTGAACCCAGCCCACAGGCAATGCAACAAGGGATGTGAAAATAATACCTGCAAAACAGGCCAGCCATAGTGATGTGGGTGATATATGAATTAAAAAAAGACCGACAACATAAGCACTGATCCCCAGGTAGGCATTATGCATAAATGATAATGACCCGGTGTACCCTAAGAGTACATCCAGGCTCATGGCAAGCAGCCCGTAAATCATCATTTCATTGATCAGGCTGATATAAAATCGATTTCCGGATATAAATGGAAACAGCCCCAAACCGCCTAGAATCAGAACAATTATAAGGATCTTTAAAGGAGGGAATCCTTTTGTAATACCGGGTATTGTTGTTGTGTTATTCATTATTCAAACTTTCCTTCCCCAAGAATGCCCAGAGGCATAAAAGCAAGAATAACCGCCATCAGTACGTATACGATTACCATTGCAAGATCAGTGATAAAAAATTCAGCAAGTGTCTGGACAACGCCAATCAAAATTGCTGCAATAACAGCTCCTCGAAGGCTGCCTAAACCGCCGATCACGATGACAACAAAGGAAGAGATCAACATTTCACTGCCCATTAAAGGATCAATGGTCGTCAATGGGCCTGCAATGATCCCGGCCGCACCGGCCATGACACATCCAAGAACAAATGCACCGATGTGAACATAGCTCATGTTGATCCCCAGGCATGATACCATTTCCGGAATTGTACTTGAGGCCCGCAGGATTATTCCCACCTTGGTTTTGTTTAAAAAGAGCATTAAAGCGCCCATTATCCCGGCTATGATGAACAGAGTAGCCAGTCGAAAAATCGGATATTGAGTTCCAAGGATAGGAATCGTTCCTTGCAGAAATGCCGGTAAATCAATAAAGCACGGCTTATTTCCCCAGACATACTTAATCATGCCGTCAAGAAAAAACATCAATCCATAGGTTAAAATCAGTGTGTAGACCATGGACCTTTTGCGCATCGGCGCAATAATGCTCCTTTCTATTAACAATCCAAGAACGCCCACTATAATCGGTGCAATGACAAGGGCTGCAAAATAATTCAACCCGCTTGCCACCAGCGAATAGCCGGCATAGGCACCAACAGCGTATAAAGCACCATGTCCCATGTTCATTATACGACTCAGTCCGTAAATAATATTCAGACCGATAGCTACAATGAGAAACACACCGCTAAGAACCAGGCTGTTTAATGATATATCTACTATAATACTCAGTGTTCCGCCCATAATACGATTGCCTGTCCTGTGAGTCTGTATGAAAATATACGGTTACTGAATATTTTCATACAGAATTATTTTTAAAAAAAATGGGTTGCAGGTTAGTCTTTTTA
>JAGLNZ010000545.1 GCA_023139225.1 Desulfobacula sp.
ATGTTGTGAAATCCCGATCTTATAGTGCTGTCATCAACCGGGGATCTTTCGCCATTCAGCCAGGGAGTAAATATAAGGTTGTCACACCCGGGGGGGATTTTTGCCGCCATTATGTTAAATGCTTTGTGCACATCTTTGACCCTAACGGCAGGCGTCAGTTCATCTTCCGGGTAAATGATATTGTCCCTTAAAAAGTTCAGGGCTTCCCCTGCAATATCCTGCTCATTGACCAAAAGGTATTTTCCCGGGATGGCAGAGGGAAGAGCCCCCATATTATGAAAAAGATCTGTCTTTTTGTAAGGAAGGTGGCACAAAAGCCAACCCGAAGTCCCAACATAAAGATGACCTGCAAAGTCATCAATGGCACCGGAACCAATGGCTGCGGAATGGATATCAGGTGTTCCCATGACCACCCGGGTGGATTCATTAAGGCCAAGTTCCCGGGCTATTTCTTTTTTCACAGGACCGATAATATCAGTGGCTTGTTTTAATTGGGGCAGTTTTTCTTTTGAAATACCGGTCATTTTTATCAGGTCATCGTGATAGCAGATATTGTTGATATCCCTGTTATCCGTCACCCAGTGCAGGGTGATGGATTCAATAGAGGCATAAAATTTTCCGGTCAGTTTCAGGTTTAAAAAATCCTTTGGTTCCAGGAATTTATAGGTATTTTTATAGATACCAGGAAATACCTTTTGAATAAAAAGGATGTGGGCAATGGGGTCTTTACCGGACCTTAAAGGGATACCTCCTGTAAGCTTGAGCCATTTATGAAGTTTTGAAATACCATAGCCTTCAATTTTAATCAGGCCATTGGTGATTTTTTTTACGTGAGCAGCTCCTCTTGCATCCATCCAGGTTATGGCATTCATCAAATGGTTCCCGTTTTTATCCACGGCCACAGTGCCCGACCACTGGCTTGTGCAGCAGATGGCTAGAATATCATCTATCGGGACAAGCTTTTTGGATAAAAGCCTTTTGGCGGCTTTGACAATGGCATTCCACCAGTCATCCGGGTTCTCTTCAACCCCGCCGTTGGGAAGAAAGATAGTTTTTGTCTTTTCAAATTCATGATCAAGAACATTTCCAAGTACCGAAACCAGGGCAACTTTTGGGCCGGAAGTGCCCAGATCAATGGCAAGAACATACTTTATATCCAAAGACACTATCCCTCCCTTTGAGAAATTTAGATCCTTAGTATGTAATCATGATTATAATAAATAAACAAGTTTTGCCTGGCCCAACATGTAAATAATAAACGGTCCCCGTCACCCTGCAAAGATAAAATATTTATTTTTATCTATTGTGTTTGCCTCAAAATTATAGTTTGTTAAAAGATCGCCCTAATATTTTAAAGGATGGTTTTTAGAGTATAGAGAATTGACCTTTTTAGTAGATAATTTTTTCAAAGGAAAGCCATGGAAGTATTTCTGGCAAGGCAACCAATTTTTACCCCCAAGAAAAAACTTTTCGGATATGAACTTTTATTCAGGCTCGGCCTGGAAAATGCATTTCCGGATATTGACGGAGATATCGCCACATCAAAGGTCTTGGAAAACACTTTTTTTTCCTTTGAACTCAAAGAAGTTTTAGGAAACAAACCAGGACTGATTAATTTTACAAAAAAGCTGATTCTGCAACAAACACCGCTTCTTTTCCCACCTCAGCACATCATTATTGAAGTGTTGGAAAACATTGAACCGGACAAAGAGGTCATTGCTGCTCTGGAATTATTCAAAAAAAAGGGGTTCAACATTGCACTGGATGACTTTATTTATCATGAAAAATATATACCCATGATGGAAGTAAGCAAAATTATTAAATTTGATCTGATAGCCACCCCTTTGGAGAGTCTGACCGATATCGTACAAGACATTCAATCCAATTACGATATCACCCTTTTAGCGGAAAAAGTTGAAACCTATGAAGAATTTGAGTTGGCCAAAAAAATGGGATTTAGTTTGTTCCAGGGATATTTTTTCTCCAAGCCTGAAATCCTCTCAACAAAAGACATATCGCCAAGCCATATCACCAAATTGAAATTAATTAACGAAGTCGGGAAAAAAGATTTTGATTTAATAAAAATTGAAGAGTTAATAAAAAACGATGTCTCTGTTTCATTTAAATTACTAAAATTTCTTAATGCGGCTTATTTTAACCGCCCAACCCCTATCATCACAATCAAAGATGCCATTACCTATCTTGGCACGGTTGAACTTAAAAAATTTATCAATATTGTGGCCTTATCAGACCTTGGCGAAAACAAACCTGATGAATTGATCAAAATTTCGATCCTGCGAGCTAAAATGTGCGAACAATGCGGTACTATTTTAAAGAGTCATTTTACAACCGAAGAACTTTTTTCACCCTTGGTCTTTTTTCTTATATAGACGCCATCTTGGACAGTAAAATGACAAATATCCTCGAAAACATCTCTTTTTCAGATAAAATGACAAATGCACTTCTGGGAAAGGATAAAGAATTTCAGAAAATTGTGACTATCATTAATAGCTTTGAAAAAGGGGATTGGGATAACAACCTGTATAATATCATTTCAGGTACGATCATTGAAAGGAAATTGCCTGAATTTTATTTTGATGCGATAACAACGATCAATTCATTTTTTAATTAATGATCCGTCTGAACACCAATTTCATGAATCAAATAACCATTAAAAAAAGCATCAGACCAAAGGCTCAACTCATCTTTTTGCTCTGAATTTTTTAAAAATGG
Organism: Desulfobacula sp.; assembly: GCA_023139225.1. Classification (GTDB taxonomy): domain Bacteria; phylum Desulfobacterota; class Desulfobacteria; order Desulfobacterales; family Desulfobacteraceae; genus Desulfobacula. The sequence goes on from JAGLNZ010000545.1 coordinate 2,734, forward strand.
TTCAACGTCGTTTTTTGCCAGGGAAAAATTAATTTCTTTACTTTTTTCGGATATCAATTCTACAAGTTTTTCTTTGGTCAACGCCTCTGAAAAATCAATATG
>JAGLNZ010000546.1 GCA_023139225.1 Desulfobacula sp.
CGGACATTGTTGTCATTATATGGCTTCATGTCAGTCATCATGGGAATAGAATAATGCATAGTCCCGGTGACAGCAGTCACATTAATGCCGGCCATTCTTTTCAACAGGTGCACAGTTTTGACATCAGCCCGGTCTATGGCATCAACCCGCCCGGTTTTTAATGCATTTGTCCTGGCGTTGACATCAACAATGGCAAGGGTTTCAATTTCATTAAAATGGGCTCGATCTGTTTTCCAATAATTGGGATTTCGTTTTGTCAAGGCACGGACACCAGGTTCCCAGTCTTCCAGTATATACCCGCCGGTACCGATTCCTTTATCCCAATCTTTACCCTGGGTTCCGTCTGGACAAATCCTTAAATGGTAATCTCCCATGATAAACGGAAAATCAGCACTGCCCCGGTCAAGTTCAAACACGACAATATGTTTCCCGTCCGATTTTATATTATTTATACTTTTTAAATACGGTTTGGCTGCGGACTTGGACTCTTCGCCCCTGTGGTGGTTAATGGAAAAAATCACATCTTCAGCTGTCAAGGATTTGCCGTTGTGAAATTCAACACCTTTACGGAGTTTAAAGGTCCAGATTCTCGCATCTGACGACGCATCCCAGCTTTCCGCCAGTTCAGGAACAGGTTTGAAATTATGATCAATTTCCACAAGACAATCACACAATTGGGTGCAGACATTAATGTTCTGGCTGGCAAAAAGGGTTGCCGGATCAAGGGAATCAGAGGTGGCACCCCCAGTCATTGCCTGCCTGAAGGTTCCACCTTTTTGGGGTGTCGCTGCCATGGCATTACCAGATAAAAAGGCGGGTGACAAGGCGGCTGTCAGCCCCAGGGCTGAGACGCCGGAAATAAACTGTCTTCTGGAGATTTTTTTTTGATTAAACATCTGTGTTAAAAATGATAGGTCAGTCATATTCTATTCTCCTGTTAAAGTTAAAGGGTTAAGTGATTGAATCAAATAAATGTTGAGGCCCGCTTGTCCAGAAGATTGTCCAGCCAGTCCGGGTCCATTTCAGGAACGGATGCCAAAAGCTTGTCTGTATATTCATGATGCGGCGGGGACAAAACTTGTTTTTTTTCACCTTGTTCGATGATCTTTCCTTCCAGCATTATAACAATCTTATCTGCGATGGCCTTGACGGTGGCAAGATCATGGGTGATAAACAGATAAGACATGTTTGTTTTATTTTGCAGGTCCTGCAAAAGATCCAGTATGCCTTCTGCCACAAGCTGATCCAAAGCTGACGTGATTTCATCGCATATGATCAGGTCCGGTTCCGCTGCCAGAGCTCTGGCAATGCATACCCGCTGTTTTTCTCCGCCTGAAAGCTCTGTGGTCAAACGGTCAATATAGATATCCGGATCAAGTTCTATTTTTTTTAGTAAGCCCTTGACTCGATCTTCAGCCTTTTGCCCCCGTATCCCAAAATAAAATTGAAGGGGTCTGCCAATGACTTTTCTGACAGTCTGTTTTGGATTTAGTGCGGTATCCGGCATCTGATAGATCATCTGCATTCTTCTTAAGTCTTCTTTCTTCCTTTTTTTCAATTCATTGGGAAGCTTTTTCCCAAGGAATTCTATGCTGCCATGAATAGCAGGAAGAAGCCCTGTAATTACCCGTGCCAAGGTGCTTTTTCCACTGCCGGATTCTCCGACCAAAGCAACCGTTCTGCCTCTTCTGACGATCAAATCAATATCCTCAATCACATTATCATATCCTGTGTAGGTTGCCGCCACATCTTCAACCTCCAGGATCACATCCATTTTGTCTGAAATACTTTTTTCTTCTCTTAGCTTTCTGACATTTAACAATTCTCTGGTATATTTCTCTTTAGGCTTTTTAATCAAGGCCCTTGTTTCACCTTCTTCAACAAGCTTGCCATTCCTTAATACCATAATTCGATGGGCGACCTGGGCCACAACAGCCAGATCATGGGTAATATACAAGGCAGCCTTGTTCATCTTTTCCGTGATTTCTTTGACAGCAGCCAGAACTTCAATCTGGGTGGTGACATCCAGAGCCGTTGTCGGTTCATCAAACACAATAATATCAGGTTTGCAGGCCATGGCCATGGCCACCATGGTTCTCTGAAGCTGACCGCCTGAAAGTTCGTGGGGATATCGGTATCCGATTTTTTCAGGCGTGGGTAAAAACAGACGCTTATAGATTTTAACAGCTTCTTTTTCAGCCTCTCCATAGCTCATCAGTCCATGGTGAACTGGTGCTTCTGCATACTGCTTTATAACACGATGTGACGGGTTAAAAGAAGCCGCAGCACTCTGGGCCACATAGGCAATCTTTGATCCCCTGATCAGCCGCAAATCCTCCTCACACGCATCAGACAACTCGATCCCTTCAAGGTTTATAGATCCTGATGCAAGCCGACACCCCTGGCGTGTATATCCCATTGCAGCAAGGCCGATGGTGGATTTACCCGCACCAGATTCACCGATAAGCCCAAGCACTTCTCCCCTTTTCAAATTAAGGCTGATATCATTGACAATGGGATGCCATCGTTCTTCGTAAAAGCCTTCAATATACAAATTTTTTATTTCGAGCAGATTGTTCACTTGGTTTTCCTCATCTGGTTTTCCTTATCTGGTCTTCTCTTTTTATTCATGCAGGCCACTTGATAAATGTAAAAACCAGTCAACAACTAAATTGACCCCCACTGTTAAAAATGCAATGGCCCCGGCCGGGATTAATGGGATATATATGCCGAATGTAATGGCCCCGGCATTTTCCCGGACCATTCCTCCCCAGTCTGCTAGTGGCGGCTGCAGGCCTAATCCAAGAAAACTTAAAGAGGCAATAAAAAGGAATACAAAACAAAA
>JAGLNZ010000547.1 GCA_023139225.1 Desulfobacula sp.
TGAACGGCTTGGTAATGTATTCATCAGCCCCTTCTTTAATGGCAGACACTGCACTGTTTATGGAGCCGTATCCTGTCAGCATGATAATAGAAATATCCTGAAAATGATCCCGAACATATTTTATCAATTCAAGACCTGAATGTTTCGGCATTTTATAGTCAGTGATTACAAGGTCGATATTCTGCTTTGAAAGGATTTGAATGGCATCGTTCACACTATGTGCTGTAAACACAAAAAATTTTTCTATTTCAAGGTTTCTTTGTATCACTTCACAAGTGATAACATTATCATCAACAACGAGAATAACTTCTTTATCGTAATGACGCGGCATCAATTTTCCTCCAGAGGCAAACATATTTCAAAAATCGTTCCTTTACCAGGTTCACTGCTGACTTTTATATCTCCATTATGATTTTTAATAATTCCATAAACAACAGAAAGACCCGGACCAGTTCCTTCACCAACATCTTTTGTGGTAAAAAAGGGCATAAATGTTTTACTGATGTTTTCACCTGAAATACCGATTCCGGTATCTTCAATGGAAAGAATTGCATTTTTGCTGTCCTTTCTTGTGGAGATTATCAATTTCCCACCATTTTTCATTGCCTGGGTGGCATTGATTGTCAAATTCGTAATGACCTGTTTAATTTGATTGGGATCAGCTGTAATGGTTATGTTTTCCGTATATTGCCTTAGCATTTCAATTCCTTCTTTAATGCATCTTGCTTCTAAAAATGTAATAGAGTTGTCAATCAATTCATTGAGATTGATTTTTTCTTTGCACAAAGATGATTGACGGGAAAATTCCATTAATTTTTTTATGATTTCCCGGGAATATATGACACAGTCTTCAATTTTTCCAAGGTCTTTTTTTGCCTGGTCCGGCAATTTAGCCAATTTCAGTGACAATTGAGCAAGCCCCAGTATATTTCCCAATGGTTCGTTCAATTCATGGGCAACCCCGGCAGCAAGCTGACCAATGCTTGCCAGTCGGTCGGCATGCAAAAGCTGTTGGTGAATGAGCTTTGTGTTTTCATCATTTCTCTGCTTTTCCACATAAGAACTGATGATATTTGCAATACCCTTAAGAAGATTTCTTTCTTCAATTAAAAATAGATCATTTGATCCTGAAGCAAGTTCGGGATTGTAAAAAACTTCTATCGCCCCCATTGCCTGGTTATCTATTAATATCTTTTCACTTTGGCACACTTTTGATTCAAAAAACCCGGGGGAAAGATAAATATTTTCCTTAAAAGTAATGCGGGCACAGGCGTCTTTTGTATATTGCCATCCATGGGGGACAATACAGACAATTTTATCCAGTGCCGCATCCATATTACTTTCAATAACCACAAACCGGGCAACCTGATACAGACAATTGAGTTCCTTTATTCTTTCTTCTTCATTTCGGCAGACCCTTTGATACTCATCATAAAACCGTTGCAGTTTATTATTTCGTTTTTGCAGTTTTTTAATGAGTTGCTGCTGTTTTTCAACCTGGATATCTATGGTTTCCATTTAACTTTTTTTATCCGTTATAATGTCCTTTTGGTATGGCACTTTAAGTGGAAAAATAATCTATTTTCAATAAAAGTCAATATATCAAGTTAATCCCTGGTCCAGCATTGCATCTGCCACACGCCGGAATCCGGCTACATTTGCTCCAAACACATAATT
>JAGLNZ010000548.1 GCA_023139225.1 Desulfobacula sp.
GAGGTGCAGAACGTCAGATGGATACAATGGGATGACTGGCTTGAAGAAACCTCAAAGTATCCTGACCGATACTCGCCCTGGTGTATTGAGGAAACCGGGATTTTAGCGTCGGATCAATATTTTAATGAATGGCAGGCCTGACCATTTGCCTGCCGTATTTCACACTGCCACCATTCGGACGATAATTTGATTTTTTTTTGAATCATAGATGGCATATTTTGATTCTTCAAAATTATCCCGTGAAAATCCAATGCTTCCCACATTTAATAGATACTTTTGATTATCTTCCAAATGGATGGTGCAATTTTGGGTAATTCTTTTGCGCAGCACAATTTTGTCTTTGTAAGTGATCAGTTTTAATTTATGGGTATGACCGGTAAAAAAAATTTTCTCTTTGGAATTATTAAATACAGATTTCAAATAATAATCCGACACATCATAGATATAGGTGGTCATTTTATCCGGCGGTGTTCCATGGACAAAGTGACAGTTCTCAAATTTTAAATAGGAAGGGGTCTGTTCAAGGTATCGGACTGATCTATTGGAAATCACTGCTATATTATTTAACAAAGGCTGTTTGATGGATTTGGGGAAGACTTCAAGATAGTCTCTGTTAAACATGGCCAGTTCATGGTTGCCCCGGACAGAGACCACATTTTTTTCCATTAATAACTTAATGGTCTCTTCGGGCTTGTCACCGTACCCGATAATATCTCCCAGGCAGATATATCGGTCAACCTGATATTTTTCCATATCTGCAAAAACAGCCGCCATCTTTGAATAGCAGCTATGTATATCTGAAAAAACAGCTATTTTCATGTTTTAACCTTAATTTATTAAAAAACAAGTCTAATAATAAGATTAGATTGAGATAAGTAAACAAGAAAAAATATCTATTCATTCTGGGGATGGTCGGCAAGAATTCTGGCCATGATAGATCCAACGCCCCCCTGGGGAGACTTTTCAATAAATGATTTTTTGACCACCTCGTAAAAGGCCCTGGCAGCCGGTGAAAGAGGTGTGTTTTTTGAGTAAGCAAAACTGACATCAAGAAATAATTGGGTATCCTTTAATTTACATGAGGCAAGTTTTTTTTCTTTTAGTTTCTGGTCAATTGAAGGTTTTACCAGAAAGGATATTCCCTCTCCCCTTTCCACAAGGTCAATGATAAATCCGGTATTATTGGATTCCATGAAAACATTGGGTTTGGCTTTGTGCTTTTTGTAAAGATCCAGAACTTTTTTCCGGGTGCCGGAGCCTTCTCCTTTCATTATTACAGGTTCCGTAATAATGTCATGGAATGCGACTTCTTTTTTCCGGGACAATGGGTGATCCACAGGGAGAACGATGACGATTTCTTCCTGGCTGAAAGGAATAAATTGAATTCTTGAATCATTGATTTCCATTTGAGCCACCACCACCACTTCGTTTTTATAGTCCCGCAGGCTGTTGATCATAGCCATGGAACTGCCTTCTTCAAGGATTATTTTTATATTTGGATAGGCCCTGTGAAAAACTGAAATAATGGATGGCATAATATGTCTGGCATAGGCTTTTGTGCACCCCAGTTCCAAAAGCCCGTGATTCAGTTCCTTCATCTGGTTCAGGATATTTTCAACCTCATCCTCAACAT
>JAGLNZ010000549.1 GCA_023139225.1 Desulfobacula sp.
TCTTCCCGTGTGATCTTTTTGAACGATGGAATAATTGAAGAAGACGGCAAGCCTGCAATTGTATTTAAAGAACCGAAATCCCAACGGTTTCGGGAGTTTATTGCGGCAACTGAATAAAAAAATTTTGTTTAATATTAATTTTAAAAAAGGAGTCGGTATGAAAAAATTATTAGCATCATTGATTATTTTAAGTATTGTTTTTGCGGCAGGAAGTGTTTTTGCCAAAGACTGGAAAAAAATCCGTGTGGGAGTTGAAGGTGCTTATCCTCCGTTCAGCTTTGTTACACCTGACGGAAAACTTGACGGCTTTGATATTGACATTGCAAAAGCCGTTGTAAAAGCAGCCGGTGCTGAAATAGTACTGGTTGCCCAGGACTGGGACGGGATTATCCCGGCTCTTCTTGCAAAAAAATATGATTGCATTGTTGCCTCCATGTCCATTACCGAAGAAAGAAAGAAAAAAGTGGCCTTTTCCAATAAATATTATAATACACCGGCAAAATTTGTTGCAAAAAAAGGCTTGGTCAATGAGTTCTCAAAAGCTGCTATCAAAGGTAAATCCGTTGGGGTTCAACGGGCCACCATCCATGATAAATACCTGACAGACAATTACGGCAAGGATGTCGTTGTTAAAAGATACGGCACCCAGGATGAGGTATACCTTGATATTACTGCCGGAAGAATTGACTTTTTCCTTTCAGACAGCATTGCAGCTTCAGATGGTTTCTTAAAAAAACCTGAAGGAAAAGATTTTGAATTTGTCGGCCCTGATTTAACCGATAAAAGATGGTTTGGTGATGGTGCCGGAATTGCCTGCAGGAAACAGGATACGGAACTTGTGAACAAACTGAATGCAGCCATCGACCAGATCCGTGCAGACGGAACCTATAAGAAAATCCAGGACAAATATTTTAACTTTAACGTATACGGAGATTAATGCTTAATCTTCAAGGATACGGACCCAGTATACTGCAAGGCACACTTCTCACCATAGAATTGTGCCTTGCAGCACTTGGAATCTCAATGATCTTAGGCATAACAGGTGCCCTTGCCAAGCTTTCAAATTACAGGCCTTTAAATATGGCTGCCACGGCTTATACAACGGTAATCAGGGGTATCCCGGACCTGGTTCTCATGCTGCTGATCTTCTTTGGCGGCCAGGTTCTGATCAACCAGCTCGGCCCCATGGTAGGGTATGAAGAATATATTGATATCAACCCGTTTATTGCCGGTGTTTCCACCATTGGTTTTATCTTTGGGGCCTATATGACTGAAACCTTCAGAGGGGCAATCCTTGCAGTTCCCAACGGGCAGCTTGAAGCCGGATACTCTTACGGCATGACCCGCTTCAAGGTATTTTCCAGAATTTTGCTGCCCCAGATGGTCCGCCATGCAATTCCGGGGTTTGGCAACAACTGGCTGGTTTTAATGAAAACCACCGCCCTTGTATCCATTATCGGGCTGAACGATATGGTCAGGATGGCAGCCCTTGCCGCAGGGGCAACCCGCAGGCCTTTCACCTTTTACCTTGTGATTGCCATCAATTATCTGATTTTAACGTCTATTTCCATCCTGATATTAAACTGGCTCAATAAAAAATACAGTGCAGGGATCATAAAGGACTAACCATGGATTTTTCAATAATATTCGATAATATCGGTATTTACTTTGAAGGTCTTAAAAACACCCTGATGCTGGTATCAATTTCCCTGTTCGTAGGATTGATCTTCGCCGTCCCTTTAGCAGTTCTCAGGACATCAAAAAACCTGTTTATCTCAGGTCCTATCTGGGTATATGTCTATTGTTTCAGGGGCACACCCCTTCTGGTTCAGATGTTTATCATCTATTACGGCATGGGCCAGTTTGAACTTATGAAATCTTCTTTTTTGTGGATTTTTTTTAAGGAAGCCTATTTTTGTGCTCTTTTTGCCTTTACCTTAAATACCTGTGCCTATACAATAGAAATTATACGGGGAGCCATTGAAAACACCCCCCACGGTGAAGTAGAAGCAGCCAAGGCCGCCGGGATGTCATCCCTTTTAAGATTTCGCAGAATTATCCTGCCCAGCGCATTCAGAAGAGCTTTACCCACTTACAGCAATGAAATTATTTTCATGCTCCACGGCAGTTCCCTTGCCAGTGTCATCACCATCATAGACATTACAGGCGCTGCCCGAATCGTCAATTCAAGATACTATAGTCCCTATGAGGCATTTCTTACGGCAGCAGTCTTTTATATGTCCATCACCTTTATAATTGTCTGGCTGTTAAAAAAGCTGGAAGTTAGATGGTTTGCCCATCTGAGAAGGGAATGAAGACTTGAGGATCCTGACGGTTTCGGATTTTATTGACAAATCATTGACCCAAATGGTTGAAGATAAAACCCTTGAGCCTGTGGATCTGATTATCTCCTGTGGGGATCTGGCTCCGGAATACCTTTCATTTTTAAGGGACAGGCTTGATAAACCTCTCTTTTATGTAAAAGGCAACCACGACATCCGTTACTCGCTATCCAATCCTGTGGGGTGTAAAAACATTCATGCAAGAATTGTCCGGTTCAAATCCATAAATATTCTGGGACTTGAAGGCTCCATATGGTACAATGGCGGTGTGAATCAATACACGGATAAAGAAATGAAAAAAATCATCTTTGGCATGTGGTTTTCCATCTGGAGAAAAGGCGGTATCGATATGATTGTCACCCATGCACCGCCAAGACACATCCATGATGCCCAAGACCCTTGCCATATAGGATTTGAAAGTTTTGTCAAAATAATTGACAAAAGAAAACCAGGGTTTTTTATCCATGGACACATTCACAAAGACTTTAAAAAACATGAGGACAGAATCACAATAGTTAATACGACAAAAGTGGTTAACACCTGTGGATACACTATTTTAGAGGTTTAATCATGACTAATTTTTTAAAAAATCTATTTTCGTCAAAAACAAATGAAGAGGGCAATCATGTCAGCTCATTTAATGAACAGCAGGAAAAAGAAGAAGATGTTGAGTTTATTGATCACGGGGTTAAAACCGTTGATCTTGAAAAAATTATCGGTAGTGTGGGAAAATATTATGACTTTGACTCCCATTTCAGGCCTAAAAAGCATGTATCAGGTAAAAGATTTATCGATATTAAAAACGCCATGCGTGAAGGAAAATCCCTGCCCCCGATAAAACTGTATAAAATCAGGAATGATTATTATGTCCTGGACGGAAACCACAGGGTAGCAGCAGCAAAGGAGCTGGGACAGTTTGACATCCAGGCAAAGGTCATTGAGCTGCTTTCAGCAAAAAACACAATGGAAAACCTTTTATATATCGAGAAAAATAAGTTCTACGAAAAAACCAAACTGCCTGAAAAAATAGATCTGACAGAGGTGGGGAAATACAATTTCCTAGAAAAACAGATTAAAAAACATAAAAATCATCTAACCAATATATCCGGCAAGGAAACCGACTTTAAAAAGGCTGCCCAGGACTGGTACAACACGATTTATATCCCTTTAACCACCATCATAAACAATGGAAATCTACCCAGGTATTTCCCTAAAAGAAGTGTTGCCGATCTCTACACTTATATTGCCTATCATCATTGGGAGAGGACTTCCAACCGACGATATGGTATTGGCATTGACCGGTTGATCCCCAGAAGCATGGAATCTTTCAGAACTGCCATGCTTGAAAAGAGCACCCCGGACTATCCTGAAATGAAACGAACCATTACGGCCTTTATTATGATTAATATCAACACATTAACGGAAATGAAGGTCATTAACAAATTATTTGCCCTGGAAGAGGTACAAGAGGTTCATTCGGTTCACGGAACCATTGACATTCTTGTGAAAATCGTCCTGAAAAGAGATTTTCTGGCATCTGATGCCGAGATTATTGCTGAATTCGTGGATCAGCGGGTGCGGAGAATCAGGGGAATAAACCGAACCCAGACCATTATCCCGGGTATTTCAAAGGTTAAAGAAGGGTTTGTCTGTTAAGATTTACCCTTTTAGCATTCCCTTAATCTGTGGGAAAAATTTAATCAACCCACCCTCATTGATAAGGGCTTCATGGTGATTGTACATGGCTGTATCCCACATATTAAGAAAAGATTTTAAGGGTTCTTTGACCTTTTCTTTATCAGGGTAAAACACTCCCTGCTCTATGATATCCTCTTTGCTTATCCCTGCTTCAAGCTTGGTTTTAATCTTTTGTTCCCTTTGCAGAATTTGATGGATGCATTTGGCCCAGGCTGACCCAATTTCTTTTTTAAGTACTCCGCCATGGCTGGAAAGTATTAATTTAACATCCATGCCGTCAAGCCTTAAAATTGACTCAACAAGCTGATTTACACTACAGTCGGCCCAGCCATACCATGG
>JAGLNZ010000055.1 GCA_023139225.1 Desulfobacula sp.
GCCGATGAAAACAGGGAAGACAAAGAAGTGGAATTCAGCAAAGCGCTTGACCCTGAAATCACCCATGAGGCAAAGTATAGTGAGGCCATTGTTTCTGTAAGAACGGATGCAGAATATTTTTTTCCGGCATTTGACACGCTTTGCTTAAATCTGCCTAAAACTATAAATTTCACACCACTTGCCAAATCCTTAACCTTTTGTCAACGTGGGAAACAACCCCTTTATGACGTTGAAGGGGTCAGAGTAATTAACTCAAGACATGTCTTAACAAATAAAATCAATCTTGAGGGCAATCGTTTAGCCGTATCTACTCTTGCAGACACACTGAAAATAAGGTATGGCGATGTATTAATTAATGGAACAGGTCGAGGGACCATTGGTCGTACAGCACCATATCTTGAAGATGAGGAGGCTCTTCCCGATAACCATGTGACTATTTTACGAACATCAAAAATTGATCCTGTTTTTTTATCCGTCTTTTTGAACAGCAAAGCCGGACAATTACAGGTAGAAAAACATCAACGAGGTTCCTCTGGCCAGATTGAGCTTTACCCCTTTGATATTCGTAAATTTTTGGTATGGGAAGCGCCTCAATCGTCACAATCAGAGATCCGCAACTTGTATGACAAAGCATTATCGTTGGAAAAAGAATCCAAAGTACTTCTTGAAAAAGCCAAACACCAGGTTGAGTATCTTATCGAACAGGCAGCGGGGGAAACATGAGCAAAAAAAATAGCCTAATAGCAACACATCTTTTTGATCGCATCGCCGCTATTCTGAACCGGACCAGATCCAACATCGTTCGTACAGTGAACCACCAGACCGTGATTGCCTACTGGTTCATCGGCAAAGAGATTTCCCAGGAACTTCAGGCAGGCGAGAAGCGGGCGGCATATGGAAAAAAACTCTTGGAAGACCTGTCTGAAAAACTTAAGAAACAATATGGAAAAGGGTTTTCAACTACCAATCTCAAACTCTTCCGGTCTTTTTATCTGGCTTATCCGGACCGGCTTTCCGAAATTCGTCACCCACTGGGTGACGAATCTGAACAAAAATCAATTGGTCACCCGGTGGGTGACCAGAGTGAATCTGACAAAGGATTTCATCCCGATCTTAGCTGGTCCCATTATAGGGCATTGATGCGGGTGGAAAAGCTGTCAGCAAGACAATTCTATGAAACAGAAGCCGTAGCAGGCGGATGGAGCAAACGCCAATTGGAGCGTCAAATTCACTCCCTGTTTTATGAGCGGCTTCTGGCAAGTAAAGATAAAAAGGAAATGCTGGTGGATGCGAGAAAGGAAACGACTCCAAAGATAGAACCCATAGACATACTGAAAGACCCGTATATTTTGGAATTTCTGGATCTGCCGGATGTGGACAGGCTCCATGAATCAACTCTTGAGTCGGCAATTATCAGTAACCTCCAGTATTTTTTGTTGGAATTAGGCAAAGGGTTTTCCTTTGTAGCCCGGCAAAAACGGATGAGATTTGAAGATGAAGATTTTTATATTGACCTGGTTTTTTATAATTTTCATTTAAAATGTTTTTTGTTAATTGATTTAAAAATTGGAAAGCTTACTTATCAGGATATCGGGCAAATGGACGGCTATGTACGGATGTTCGAAGCCCATTTCAAGGTAAAAGGAGATAACCCCACCATCGGGCTGGTGCTCTGTTCGGAAAAAAATGAAGCAATTGCCAGGTATTCGGTGTTAAAAGAGAGCAAGCAATTGTTTGCGGCAAAGTATTTAACCTATCTGCCCAGTGAAGAAGAACTCCAGAAGGAATTGCAGCGGGAACGCAGTTTAATAGAGGAGAGACAATAAATGATGAATCTGTCGGACAGGGCATCTGCCGTAATAATCGCCCACAACCACCCTTCAGGAAGTTTGATACCAAGCAAAGAAGATATATTAATAACAAAAAAAATTAAAGCTGCTTCCCAGATACTTGGTATAAATCTATTAGACCATATTATATTCGGTAAAAAGGGTTATTATTCATTTTTGGAAAATCAGAAGCTATAGAAATTGGTTCATTTAGATTAAATATAAACACTAAGCTAATCAAGAGTCTTGCGAACCGAAACAATCAGATCCTTTAAAACAATTGGTTTTTCAATGTATTGGCGGATGCCCAGATTTTTAGCCTCTTCTTTTGAAATCTTATGGCTGTATCCGGTACAAAGAATGATGGGAATATCCGGCCGGATATTTAGA
>JAGLNZ010000550.1 GCA_023139225.1 Desulfobacula sp.
AAAAGTTCAAACATTTTAACAGGTTCAAAATTATCTCCTTATATTGCAAAAATATCCAAAGCCATGACGGTTTTTGTTTCCAAAAATAATAGAAGTGATTTTTTAAAACAACTGAAAGGAATTCTTTAAAATTTTGGAAACAATCGACAGACTGTTTGATATTATCCGGACATTAAGAAGTGAAAACGGGTGTGCCTGGGATAAACAACAGACACCCCAAACCATGTGGGAATGCCTTGCCCAGGAAGTATATGAACTCCAGGAGGCCATAGCTAACCAGGACCTTCAAAATATCTGTGAGGAGCTGGGCGACGTCCTGTTTCAGCTTGTTTTTATTTTACAGATTTTTCAGGAAAGAGAAGAATTCACCCTTTCAGATGTGGTTAGCCGTGTATCCAAAAAAATGATTCGTCGTCATCCCCATGTATACGAAGATGCCAGGCAGTTAACTCAAAAAGAGTTGAACCTTCAGTGGGAAACAATCAAAGCCCTGGAAAAAAAGGAAAACGGACAGAAAAGAGTATCTGTGCTTGATTCTGTTCCTAAAGGGATGCCATCATTACTTCGGGCGTTAAAAGTATCAAAGTGTGTCGTAAATGAAGGCTTTGATTGGAATAATATTCATGAAGTACTGGATACGGTCAAAGATGAAATCAATGAATTTGAAGCAGCCTTAAAATCCGGGAATCAAAACGAGATGATCATGGAATTTGGTGATATTTTGTTTACCCTTGTCAATGTGGCAAGATTTGCAAAATTTCATCCGGAAACAGCGCTTGCCGCTTCCACTGCCAAGTTTGAAGGCAGATTCAGGTTGATGGAAAATCAATTGAAGGCAAAACGCCTTAAGCTTAAAGACCTTTCAAGGGATCAAAAAGATGTGCTTTGGGAAGAGGCAAAACAATCCTATGAAAGATAATCTCCCCTTTGAAATTTAAGGTACTCTGTTTGTGCTGTAACAATCGTATGGGTTGCAATCTTTTTTAAGTTTGCATCCGCATCTGTCAGGTTCTGTGTCTCTTCCAGCAGACTGCCGGCATTATTCTTTATTTCTTCTAAAACCTTGGCAATACTTCTTAATGAAATGTTTGGGTTTTCAAGCTTTAAAGAGTATGAATCAAGCATTTTTAGAAGTTTGTCGGTTTTTCCTGAAACAAGATCGGATGAATTAATAATATTCAGATCTTTAGAAGCAATTTCCCCTAGGGCAGTTGTTGGCAAATTTTGCATTTCATGCACCTGTGTTTTATCAAGGGCTTTGCTGAGAGCATTCTCAAAGGCATCTGTCTTTTGGCTTTTTAAATCCTTGGTATTTGAAGCCGTAAACGATTGAGCAGATTCATTGATTTGGTTTATATCGGCCATAGTTGCCTCCTTTTTACTTAAGATACACTAATTATGTAGTAAGCAAAAGGTATGCCAGGGCAAATATGCTTTTTATGCATACAAAAATGCTTTAAAATCAAACGGGTTGCGTTTCTGTCGATAGAATAATATTTAAGAAAAGAAAAAAATGCCGGGAAAATATTTCTGTTAACCGATTTCATTCATGAGGTAACCTGCCATTTTTTCAGCAACGGTTTGGGCATTAATATTGTATTGATTGTTTTCAACCTGCAGCTTGATATCTGCCACATATTTTTTCCTGTCTACAGATTCAGTGTCCATTGCTGTTGATATTTTCTGGAGATCTTTGGTGCGGCCGGAAAGATTAATGCTGTCAGTTAATGTATCATCATCAGTTTTCTGTGACTTTAGATTCTGAGTGGCTGCATTGTTTGCCTGGTTGGCATATGTCTGATTGACGTAATTGGGAGTAGAGTTTGATATTTTCATGATGTAAGCCTCCTTATAACTCCATATTGCTGTCCGCGACTTTCCTGGCCAATTCTGTCATTCGATTAACAATAAATTTTGAATCTTCAACAGACAAGGTATGGGTCGCTTTTTGATTATTTTCATCAATCACAGTATAGGTGAATTGATTTTTATCTTTTGTAAAATTGATTTTTTTGCCTAACTCTTTTTCAATCTGGCTGGTGATTATTTCTTCATTTTTTTCTTTGGGCCCTTCGGTAATAATCCTGTCTACGATACTCGCAGCAACTTTATCAATAATGGCCTTCCGTTTTCCTTCAGAGGAGATGGTCACGTTGTCGGCAGAAACCTTGTTGGCCGTGCCGAATTTGTTGCCTTTGCTCAGTATTTTGCCCTGACTCAACTGTCGTGAGTAGACCTTCAGGACATTCTGTATTTGATATGACGGTATTTGCATTTAATTTTCTCCTTAAACTTAAGTTATCGGTCTTAAGAAAATTAAACTTTAGCTTTTTTTTTAATCATCAAAATTTCCACCAGGGCCCTTGTCAGCAGTAATCTTGGAAGCTTTTTCCAATATTTTATCTTTTGTCCAGTCTTTTTGGGATTCAATCTTTTCAGCCTTGAAACCCGGGTCATGGGATTTGTTTTTTAAGATTTCATCAATCACTATTTGGGCTGTATCTGCAGTGTTAAACACATTGGTTAACAAACCAAATACGAATTCTTCGACATCTTTTGCCATCCTGTCCCGGATTTCTTTTGGCTGGACCAGCAATTTACTTTCAAAGGGAAGGTTCAGCTTTTTAAAGTTGCCGCCTTTTAGATCATTTGCTTTGGCATATGTCAGCATTTGAGCCCACATGTCTTCTGAAACGCCTCGGTCTTTTTGTTTGATGAAATTACCATTGTCAAGAATGGCGTTTCCATAATCATTGACTTTCAGACCCCAGGAGATCATTTGCAGGGCAGTTGCCACATTTGCTTTGGTTGTCCTGGTCTCAGAGGCTATCTTGCGAAGCCTTTGAGAGTTGTTGCCGGAGGTGCCGTGCTGTGCACCGGAAATTTTATATTTTGAAAGGGTTTCGTGGATAAAAGCCGTCAACTCAACATTGATGCCCGTATCGCTGGCCTCAATGCCATGGGTTGTACCATTATTTAATGCAATCCAGTTGGGGAAAATATTATGAGCATTAAGCCCCTGGATGAGGAAGAGTGCTTCTTCATCTGTTGAGAGCCCTAATTTACCTTTTATTTCACCCACTTCTGTTTCAAGGCCTGCCCAGTCAGGAATATAGGGGCATAATTCAAGATTTGCCAGAAGATTCTGGTCATCTGGCATATGGGAGGCATCAACGGCAATGGAAGTAATACCCGCATCAAACAACGACACAATTTCAGTTTTTGCAGGTTCGATATCCTCAGGCGTTTTAATGCCGAAATGATCTGCATGGATAGCAACGGGAACCATAATGCCAAGCTCATTCATGATGGCATCAGTCAATCTTGCAATATTCCACAAATTCACCGCACAATAGGCACTGGTGCCTCCTTCGGATCTGGCTATTTCAATAATAATTGCGGCATTTGCCCGTTGAGCTGCTGCAAGAGCACCCCGGATTACAAAAGAGTTTCGCCCGTTGGCGGCAATGGTCATGCAGTTCTTTTTGAGTAACATGGCCTGATCAATATATTTACCACTGACAAGAAGTGCTTTGGAGTTAGGAAAAAGTTTTTTTATATTAGGGGGTCTGCCAAGGTCAAGTGCGGTCTCAAAGTCTGATGAGTAATTTAAAGATTTTTTCATATTACCCTCCCTGATTTTTTTAGTTAGTTTAAAAAAATATAAATTATTTTTTGCATGAAATCATTATAAAATCAAGAAATATCGAATAATGAATTTGTATTCATGGCAATTTGCTGCAAATAAAATAGAACTGCTTTTTATATAAAAAACATTGTTTATTTATAACTATCTGTAAAATAAGAAAAAATTAAATCGATAAATAAAATTACTAATAATTATTAACTACTTGACATTTATTAAAATCTTTTGTTAGATAATGAATCTTTATTCATTTATATTTTAGGAAGGGTGATACAAGTTTGCAGAAAAATAAATCGGAAAAATATGATAAAATATTAAACAGCGCCGGTGCCGTGTTCGCAGAATATGGATTTTACAAGGCAACCATATCACAAATAGCATCACAGGCAGGTGTGGCTGATGGTACATTATATTTATATTTTAAAAATAAAGACGACATTCTCTACCAGTTTATCAGTTTTAAAACCAATGCCGTATTTAAAGAAATGCATGCTGCTGTCAATAAGGGGCAAAATGCCGAAGAAAAGTTGCGGCATTTAATACGGTGCCATCTTACGCAATTTCAAAATGATAAAAATATGGCAATTATTTTTCAGTCGGAAGTAAGATACTTAAGAGATATTGAGTCTCAAATCAAAGATATATCAAAAATGTATCTGGATCTTTTGTCTGATATTATCGAGCAGGGGCAGATTGAAGGAACCATGCGCCAGGATCTTTTTGTCGGTCTCGTTAAACGGTTTATTCTAGGCGCTGTGGAAGGTGTTATCAGTACATGGGTGTCTGCCGAAGGCAGATATGACCTGGTTTCAATGGCCGATCCGTTAGTAGATCTTTATCTGTCAGGCGTCAAAGGATAATAAATACCATATAATGTTTGAATGATATTATTTTGTTAAATGCGGCTTTTTACTTGACGAGTTCTTTCATGTTTATTAAAGCTTTTTGAGTTTGTATTCATAAGTTAAAGAAATATTTGTGGAGGTAAAGAAGTATGACTTCAATAATCGGACCGGCAAGTTTCAACTTTTTCGGGATATTTCCCGCAGTGATCTTGTCATTTGTTTTACCTGTCATCGGGATAGGACTGTTTACTTATATTATGGCCAGGCGTATTGCTCCTCTTATGAGAGCAAACCCGGATAACAGGTTTGACCACATCGGAAAGCGGGTGAAAAATATTATTATTGTCTGGCTGGGGCAGGTTCGGCAGCCAAGATACATGCTGGCGGGCGTGCTTCATATCTGTATTTTTGCAGGTTTTTTGATTTTATCCTTACGCTCTACCTCGCTTGTGATTGTCGGTTTTTCAGATGGATTTGTTTTGCCCGGATTTGGAGGGCTTGTAGGCGATATCTATAATTTTTTCAAAGATTATGCTGCAACCCTTGTCCTTGTTGCCTGTATCATTGCTGCTATCAGAAGAGGAATATTTAAACCTGAACGGTATGCAGTTCCGGAAAAATACGGCAAGGATCATACTGCAGAGGCTGTATTTGTATTAGGCATTATTGCTACACTGATGATTTCAGAAAGTCTTTTTGAAGCATCACAGCTTGCCCATGAATTTCAGCATACCGGTCATGAACATTTTTTGGCTCCCTTTTCTCTGGTATGGATTTTTAGAGGACTTCTGGCATCGGCATCTCAAAATATTCTCCAGGGACTTCATATCTTTGCTTATTTTGTTCATGATGTGACTTTTTTCTTTTTTCTTTGTTTTTTACCCCTGGGTAAACATTTTCACGTGATCACATCTTTTTTCAACGTGTTTTTCATGCGGGTTCAAAAAGGCAAGATCAAACCGGTCATGCATGGGGTTTCGGATGAACAATTAGATGACCTTGAATCCTTTGGTGTAAAAAAACTTGAAGATTTTACCTGGAAACACATGCTGGATTTTTATTCCTGTGCCGATTGCGGCAGGTGCTCTGATCAGTGCCCGGCAAACGCAGTGGGTCGCCCATTATCTCCGAGATTTATTACCATCAAGGCAAGGGATTTAATGTTTAA
>JAGLNZ010000551.1 GCA_023139225.1 Desulfobacula sp.
ACTGAAGACGAAATCTGGTCCTGCACCACCTGTGGCGCCTGTGAAGAAGAATGTCCCCTGGGGATTGAATATATTGACAAGATCGTTGATTTGCGCCGGGGTATGGTAGATGAAGGCATGGTGCCCCAGTCTTTGCAAAAACCGTTGAAAGCCCTTGAAAAAAGGGGTAATCCTTATGGGAAAATGGAGAAAAAACGGGCTGACTGGGCAAAGGATAAAGAGTTTAAGGCAAACTGGCAGATTAAAGATCTTGCCAAGGAAAAGGCCGACACGCTTTATTTTGTAGACAGTATTACATCCTATGATGATGAAATGCAGGAGATTGCAAGACGTACATCTATTATTCTTCAAAAAGCAGGGGTTGACTTTGGAATTTTAGGTAAACTGGAAAAGGACAGCGGAAATGAAGTCCTGCGGTTTGGCGAGGAAATGCTGTACCAGGATTTAAAAGAGCAAAATACTGAAGCCATTAAGGAAAGTGGTGTAAAACAAATTGTGACGGCTGACCCCCATGCCTATAATGCATTGAAAAATGATTACGACAACCTTGTTCCTGTTAAACATATCAGCCAGGTGGTTGCACAAAAAATTTCTTCGGGAGAACTTGATCTTAAACCTTGCCAGGATCCTGAAAAAGTGTATGTATATCATGATCCGTGTTATCTTGGACGGCATAATGGTATTTATGAAGATCCAAGACAGGCGCTTGATGCCATTGACGGTTTGACCAGGGTAGAGCTTGAAAAGAGCCGTGACAGATCATTTTGCTGCGGCGGCGGCGGGTTGATGCTTTTTTATGAACCGGAAGAAGAGACAAGAATGGGCGTTTTAAGGGTCAATATGGCTGCTGAGGCCGGAGCAAATGTCATTGTAACGGCCTGTCCTTTCTGCCTGGTAAATATTCAGGATGCCATCAAGGTTGCAGGAAAAGAAGGAGAGATGGAAGCTTTGGATTTTACACAACTAATTGAGCAGCATCTATTCTAAAAATAAATGAGTTACAGGCAAGGAATAAGAAGCCTGTGACGGATAATTGATTTAAAGGAGGCAATAATGGAGATTTTGGTATGTGTCAAGAGAGTACCGGATACCGCTGAGAATGAGTTTGAACTCAACAGCGCCGGAAATGATCTTGATCGTGATGATTTGGTTTATTCAGTAAATGAATGGGATAATTATGCGGTTGAAGAAGCCATTCAGATTGTTGATAAAGTCGGTGGGAGTGTGACGGTTATCACTGTTGGTGATGATGAATCAGAAGAAGTGTTAAGACGTGAAATGGCAATGGGTGCCAATAATGGTATTCTTCTTTCTGACGATGCTTTTGAGGGATCTGACGGCAAGGGAATTGCAACTATTCTTAAGGCAGAAGTAGAAAAAGGCAATTATGATCTGATTTTTTCAGGTGCCCAGGCAGAGGAAGGGGCAGGCCAGGTCGGTGGAATGCTTGCTGCAATGCTGGATGTGCCCTATGCATCCCTGGTGAATAAAATTGAAGTCGGCGATGGTAAAATTACAGTGGGTAGAGAAATTGAGGGCGGAAACCAGGAAATGAATGAAATAGAACTTCCCTGTGTCCTCTCCATCCAGACCGGTATTAATGAGCCCCGTTATGTGGGTATCCGTGGTATCAGAAAAGTTGCTAAAGTTGATATCCCTGTAAATGGTGCGGGTGATCTTGGTATCGATGCTGCCAGCGTCGGTGAAGCCGGTGCAAAAACAAAAAGAGTAGATTATTTTGTGCCGGATACGGGTGATGGTGCCGAGATGCTTGAAGGCTCCACTGATGAGATTATTGAAAAGCTGATTGAGAAGCTTAAAGCAAACGGAGGGCTTTAAATCATGACACAGATTTTTGCATATATCCCATTTATAAACGGTGTTGC
>JAGLNZ010000552.1 GCA_023139225.1 Desulfobacula sp.
CAGGAGCAGATCTCGATAAAGTGGCCAACGATATGACTGCCATTTATTCACAAGTGATTAAAATTGATAATGCAGATCTTGCTTATCCAAACGCTGATGTTGTCAGAAAGGCTCTGGTCAATATTATTCCGGCCGATGCTATTTTCCTTACTTGTCATGATACGTTTGGTATGGATATGGCTCCGGGTTTATCCATTAAAATGGATTCAGCCTATGCAGCTGACGTAGTTGATTTTGATGGTATTGACGGAACATCCCTGAAAGCAGTTCGCCAGGAACTTGGCGGGGCTGTCAGCACCCATGTGACTGTTGATATATCTTCCGGGGCTGTTATGACGGTCAGGCCCGGATCTTTTGCCCCTGTTGAAGGCGGTTCGGCCGGTGGATCAGTGGTTGATAAATCCGGTGATGCAGGTGACCTTTCCGCAAAAAGAAAATTCCTTGAAATTGTTGAAGCAGAAGTCGGTGATGTTGATATTACTAAGTCTGATGTACTCGTGTCTGTTGGTCGTGGTATAGAGGATGAAGAAAACATTGAAGTCGCACAGGAACTTGCTGAAGCAATGAAAGCGGTTGTTTCATGTTCAAGACCGATTGTTGATGCAAAATGGCTTGAGAAATCACGACAGGTTGGAACTTCCGGCCAGACCGTTAAACCAAAAGTTTATATGGCCATGGGGATTTCAGGCTCTTTCCAGCATATGGGCGGTGTAAAGGGCAATCCGTTTATCATTGCTGTTAACAAGAATCCCAAAGCACCCATCTTCCAGGTAGCAGATGTCGGTATTGTCGAAGATATCCTCGATTTTATGCCTGAACTTGCCGAAGCAATTAATGATCTTTAGAATCGTTTAAAGTTATTTTTAAAAAAAAGGAGCCTGAAACAGATTGACAGGCTCCTTTTTGTTTTAACGCAATCCTCCTTATTTTTTTATAAAGTTTTTTCATAAAGTTTGACATCAATTAAAGGATCATGTAATTTAATGACTGCCTTTGCTGATTCTTTGTCCTTTATTCCATGACCGGCAAATTCAGATTTATTGGTTTTTAAATACTTGGGAACAACCTATGGCAGATGTTCTGATAATTGATGACGATAAAGTGATTTGCAATATACTTGTAAAGATGATGGATATAATTGGTCATGAAAGCCGTTACGCATTAACAGGTAAAGAAGGCCTGGAACTTGCGAAACATGGCATGTTTGATATTGTTTTTCTTGATGTCAACCTTCCTGATGCCAATGGCCTTGATTTGATTAAAACAATTAAAACCACACCTTCTTCTCCTGAAATTATTATCATCACCGGCGACAGTGATCCTGACGGGGCTGAAATGGCTATCAACAGCGGTGCCTGGAATTATCTTGTAAAACCCTTTTTAAGGCAGGAGCTTACCCTGCAGGTCAGTCGGGCTCTGCAATTTCGAAAAGAGAGAGGAAACGTCTCTAGCCCGGGTATTTTAAAACGAAATGGGATTATCGGCGAATCCGAAGAAATAAAATCCTGTCTTGATCAGGTTTCAGCAGCTGCCTATTCAGATACCAATGTGCTTATATACGGGGAACAGGGTACGGGAAAAGAATTATTTGCAAAAACAATCCATTTAAACTCTGATCGCTGTGAAAATAATTTTGTTATCATAGACTGTTCAGCCATTAATGAGAATGTTGTTGAAAGCCTTCTCTTTGGTCACAAAAAAGGGGCGTTCCTCGGCGCAATAAACAATAAAACAGGATTGGTAAAATATGCGGATAATGGAACATTGTTTCTTGATGAAGTAGCACAGCTTCCATTGCAGATTCAAAGGTCTTTTTTGCGGGTAATAGAGAATCTGACGTTCACACCGGTGGGTGGGAACAAGGAGGAGACAAGTAATTTCAGGGTGATCGCAACAACGAATCAAAATCTTGATAAGTTGAGCGACCAGGGAAAATTTAGAAAGGATCTTTTATTTAAATTAAAAGGTCTGAGTGTTCACCTGCCTTCATTAAAGCAGATGAAAAATGATATTATTAAAATAGCTTTATTTTATATCGACCGGTATTGCAAGAAATATAAGATTGAAACCAAAGGGGTTTCTCCCGAATTTATAGATATCATTGGCGCATATGAGTGGCCCGGGAACGTCAGGGAACTGATTAATGCCATAGACAAGGCCATTGCATCTGCAAAAAATGAACCTACGCTTTACTCCATTCATTTGCCATCCTATGTGAAAGCAAAGGTGATAAAAAATTCTTTTATACGGAATACAGAAAATAAGAAAATTGATTCAAAAGATTACGCCAATGGAAAATTTCCTTTGTTAAGACTTTTGATGGAAAATACTGAAAAAGATTATTTGAAAGGGCTTTTGTCATTCACCAATGGAAATGTGAAAACGGCTTGTGATATCTCAGGGATATCAAAATCACGCATGTATGCCAGATTAAAAAAGTATTGCATCAGCTAAAAAATTTTTCAGGTTTTCATTTTGTACCATTTTTTATAACAATGCAAATTGGTCCGTACCACTTTTGGACAGGGTGAGATTCAACAACCCACAAAAGTGGAGAAAGATCTCATACCGCAGCTTGAAATTTTATCAGAAATTTTAAAAGAAAGAGCAGGACAGCTTGTCAACTACAGTACCTTGTCCAACGAAATCCAAGTCACATCAATAGAACTCTGTTGATAAATAATTTGTTTATTTCCATTTTACTGCAAGCATTGTTATGTCATCACTTGGGGGGGCAAAGCCAATAAATTCAAACAAATTTGTTTTTATATTATCTAAAAAAGACTGTGACGGTCCGTCAAAGCCATAATTAATTAAATCTTCTAATCGTTTTCGTGTATAGAAATCCCTTGTTTCCGATCGCGCTTCTGTAATCCCATCAGTAAAACCAAAGAGAATATCTCCCGGTTCGAACTGGATGGATTCAATCTCGTATCCTGCATCTTGGACTGGTCCCAGGGGTGGGCCGGTTGCGCATAGAGAATTCTTGATCCCATTTTTACCTATAACTAATCCAGGTTCATGCCCACAGTTGATATAGAACACCTTGCCGGTTTCCGTATCAATAATGGCAAAAAATAATGTCACAAACATACCCTCTTCACCATGTTCTTTTGCAATATATTCATTGATTAAAGAAACGGTTTTCAAAGCTTGTTTTGGTAACCAATTTTTACCAGGATCACTAGGGTTGTTTTCATCATTCTCAATATCAAATGATCTTGAAAAAATACGTAAAAGACTTCGAACCAGTGCCATGAAAAGTGCTGATCCTACCCCCTTGCCACTGACATCACCGATAACAAAAGCGTGATGATTATCCGAGAGTTCAAACATATCATAAAAATCACCAGATAATTGCAAGGCAGAATTAAAATAGGAAGAAATATCACAGTTTTTAACTTCTGGCAGAGAACTTGGCAAAAAATATTTTTGAATTTTTTTACCTCTCTGCATTTCATCATTAAGTGCTTTAAGGTGTTCTGAGTATCGTTTCATATCCTCATATAGCCGGGCATTCTCCAAAGCGATTGCCACATAACTGGCAATGGATTTTAAAAAATTGATGTCTTTTGTTGTGAACTTACCGGCAATACTGTTCAGCGTTTGAAGTACCCCGATACACTCTCCCCGTCGATTTATAATTGGAGTGCATAGAATATTCTTAGTTCGAAAACCTGATTCAGAGTCTACCTTAAAATTAAACCTTGTGTCATTATAGGTATCATTAATACATAAGGATTCCTTTTTATTAAAAACCCATCCTGCAATCCCTTGATTACAAGGTATTGTTATTTTATTGTTTTCCATATCAGTTGCAACCAATGACCAGAGCTCATGTGCTTTGTCATCAAATAAAAAAACCGTACTTCTTTCAGCGCCCATGATTTTTTTAGTTTGGTTCATGATGATTGAAAAAAGTGATTTGAAATGGATTTCAGAAGTAATGATTTGGCCAATATTCAAAAGTTGTTTATATCTTTGAATGTCTTGTTTTAATGACTCATCTTCGAGTCGATTTCTGATATTTCCTTTGATTTTTTTTACTTTATAGGGTTGCTCCATTTCAAAATACCTTTATCAAACTTCCATATTTTGTTTATTGGACCATAGGAACGGTGAGCCCGCCGTCCATCAAAAACAGGACACTTGACTCTTTGCCTTTTTCTTCAAGGGCCAGGTTGATGGCCGTCTGAAGATCACTGAAAGGTTTAATGAACAGTTTTGAAATAATATCCGGCTCAACATCCGTCACTCCCCACATTTGAGCCCAAAGCCCTATTTCAGCCATTTTAGCAGCCTTGTGATACCCTAAAACATATCCTTTTTTTATGGTTTCAAGGACAGCTTTGGGTGTGTCGCTTGAGCCTAAGAGCTCGGCAAAGGCTTTCCCGCCGATACCGCATCTGCATTTTGCCACAAGAATCATGATTCCATTCTTTTTCAGGGCGAGCTTTGCATTATCAATGCCTTTCTGGGCCTGGTACAGATCAATATCCTGGGGGAATTTTACCACTGATACGACAATGTCGGCTTTTTCTTTTAAAGGGGCGGCAAACACTTCATTGGCTTTGTTTATGGCCGCATGGAACGAATCATTGATATGGCCGCAGCAGGTGGCATAGATGTTGTGGTGTTTATCTAAGACCGTCATGATGGAAAAGATTTCCTGTTTGACGGTCTTGATTGCATCAATCATATCTTCATGGACCGGGTTGCCGTCAAGGGCTAATGCCTTTGCTTCAGGCACAAGGGCAAGCTTATGGTTCTGTTCTATGGTTTTATATCCTGCAATCCCCGGCAGAAAGGATTTTCTTCCCCCGGTATATCCGGCGAAATAGTGGGGTTCCACAGAAGAAATAATAATAATCTTATCTGCCTCAACTCCGGCCTTGTTGACATACATTTGGGTGCCGTTAGTAGACTGACCTAAAAAAACCATGTCTTCTTCAATCCTGGCGTCATGAACTATAATTTTGTCTTTTATCAGTTCATAAAAGGCACCGAAAATTTGATGATATTCCTCCCGGGACGGTCCCCTGTGGACACCGGTGGCAATAATGAAATTGAAATCGGTCTGTTTTAAGTCATCAAAGATAAATTCAAGAATTTTTTGGGTGGGAGTGGGCCTTGTGGCATCATTGACAATGACGAGCACCTTTTTTGCATCACTTAAAAATTCCTTAAAGCTTTTACTGCTGATCGGATTATTAATAGCAGTTTTTATGTTTTTGTCTTCATCATTGATTTGAACATCGTTTGCTTCAAGAAAGCTTACCTTGACATCGTCACTGATCACGGCTGACATGGACCCGTCTTTTCCATAGGGGACATCAATCTTCATAGAACCGCTCCTTTAACGGATGGGACCCATATTATTGAGTTTATCAATAAATGTATCAATTTCAGCCTGGAACATTGTCTTGTCCCCGGCAGGGATCTGGACGAGATGTATCCTTTCGGGATCCATATCAATTCTTTTAAAAGTGTTGCGAAGATTTTCAACCAATTTTTTGGCCCGAAGATTACCATCATGCTGGCAGTCCCCGTCAGGACAGCAGGCGACCATAACACCCCAGGCGTTATGAAGGAAAGGCGCCATCAGCAAAGGTTCCTCAAGACGTCCGCCACACATGTTCACAATGATTTCATAATCTTTTTCCAGAGTTTCTGATTCAGGGAGTATTGATGCTTGAAGGTCCGGGTAATATGACCAGTTACAGGCAAAAATAATGGCCTTTGATGATTCATGGGTGTTTAAAAAAGTTGAAGCCCTCTCAATAAGGTCGTCCTTAGCGGTTCCAAAATTATTTACAATTTTGGTTGCCCCTGCGGGACAGACTTCAAGGCAGATGCCACAGGCCTTGCATTTGATCGGATCAGTGACAATCTTATTTCCGTCATAGGACCTTGCTTCATGGGGGCAGGCCTTAACGCAGATGAGACAGCTGGCACAGTTCAGTTCTGTTGTGGATGTTGTGCCAGGGCCTTTTAGTCCCATTTCAACAAGGTCTTTTTTTGCATCAGTGAAAATTTCGGTTAAAGGAACCCCTGAAGAACAGGCGGCTTCGCATCGCATGCAGTAAAAGCATGAAAACATTTTATCTGCTGCAGACTCGGAAGGTTCAACCTGTCCCGATAACAGTCCGAAGGCGGTAACTATTTTTGCCCTTGGTGCGTCGGATTCCCAGCCGGTGTGATGGAACATGGGGCAATGTTCAAAACAATACCCGCACCTGATACAACTTGCCAGTGTGTCTTCCCATTTTTCAAGATGTTTGAATTCTATTATTTTATTTTCCATGGAATTAACCTTTAATTTAGCTGTTCACAGAATATCTCAAGTTGGTTGCGGTCACCCAGTTTTCTGGTGCCTGCATGAGTTTTCCCGGGTTTAGAATATTATTGGGGTCCAGCGCTTTTTTAACACTGTTTAAAAGATTTAATGAATCTGATTTTTCAATTTTGAATGATTCTGCCTTGGACAGTCCAATACCATGTTCGGCACTGGTGGTCCCATTAACAGACCGGACATACTCATAAACTTCAGAGATCGCCTTTTTTGCAGAGTCCCACTGATCTTTTCTTTTTGTATCCATTAAGATTTTGGTGTGCATGCACCCTGAACCGCAATGGCCGTATGCGGTCATTACAATATTATTTTTATCTGCTATTTCATGGATTTTTCCGGCCATTTCCGCCATTTTTGAGTAGGGAACCGCCATATCATCGGCAAGGGAGGTGCTGGCAAGATTGTCATCATATTTTGACAGTGCGGGAAAGAGTTTTTTGCGTCCCATAAAGATTTTTTCTCTTTCCTTGGGGTCATAACTGGCATTGATATCCTGGCCATTATGCTTCTCACATATTTTTTTCATTTTATTGATTTCATAATCAACGGCTTCTTTTACCATGCCGTCTGCTTCAAAGATCAGGGCTGCTGCAACTTCTTTAAGCCCGAGATCCATGGTTTTGTTCACAGCTTTTATGGCAACGGAATCCACCAGTTCCAGCATGGACGGAATCGCGCCCGATGCCATAATAGACCCAATGGCCTTTCCGGCATCTTTAAGGGAGTCAAAATTGGCTACCCCCATGCACCTGAACTCAGGCAGGGGAACAAAGCTTAAGGTGGCTTCCACCACAATGCCAAGTGTGCCTTCCGATCCCACCATGAGTTTGTGAAG
>JAGLNZ010000553.1 GCA_023139225.1 Desulfobacula sp.
AAACAAAAACAATCTTCCCTTAAGTTTCCTTGGGGAGGATTTTTTAGGCGTTATTGGAGGGCTGTTTCTTGAACGGCCATTGTATTATGATAATTATGCCTCCGGTGAATTGTACTCAAATTTCAAATCTCTTTCAGATATCACAAAAACCAGCCGAGCCCTGGAACAGATTATTGCTCTTGATTTGGTTCTGGACAAATTAGATGTGGATATCAAATCTTTTAAGAAAGGTGTCTTAACCTATAAAACTTTGATTCTGACTCTGTGGGCAAAAGACCGGCTGAACCTTTCACCAACCCTTGAACCCATTGATACAAAAGTCTTCAAAAAATTTTTCATCGCCCTGTTTTCAAAATCAGATGTAAACAGAACCGAAAAAATTCCATTAAATGACCTGGCCCTTTGGACGTTGGAAGCAACCGGTATGGATGAAACTAAACCGCCAGAAGCCTTTAGTGAGGTCTTGGCAGATTTAATTTATGAACTTGAATCAGAATACGGCTCAGTTGATCCGAAAAATATTGATCCCAGGTTTATCCCCCATTTTTTATTAAAAAAATAAACAACTGGGAAGTTTATGGCGAAGGCTTTGGTATCCACTGGCCGAATATTAATGGAGTTTTATGTACTGAAGGGTTGCTCCAATATCATTCTCTATATCAGGGGCAATTATTTTCCCGTTTTATTGCACGGCCATGGCAATTTTTTGAGTAATATTCAAAGGGTCCAGGCTTTCATCTGACAGGCCGGCATCATCCACAGCCCTTGGCATCCCATACACCACACAGGTTTCAGCTTTCTGGGAGATACAAATACACCCTTTGTTTTTCATTACACCCACACCTTTTTTGCCGTCCTCCCCCATTCCCGTTAAAACAATTGCAAGGATATTACCCTGATATGACTTTGCAATGGATTCAAACAGCACATCTGCAGAGGGCCTGACACTGTTTACAGGCGGTCTGCTGTTCATACGGATCAATCTTTTTCCCTGGGCATCAGGTTGTGATACGGTCATATGCTGTCCACCAGGTGCAATATAAACTTTAGACGGCAGGATCTCATCACCATGACTGGCTTGAAAAATATCAAGTTCAGATTTATCATTCAGGCTTTTTGCAAAATAAAGTGTCATGGCAGCTGGAATATGCTGTACCAGCAGGATAGGAACCTTAAGATTGCCGGGCAATATAGAAAAAATCCGGCTTAAAATTTCAGGCCCTCCGGTTGAAGATGCCATGACAACAATATCAATCTTTCCCATCAAAGAAACAGGCCTGGAAGGTTTATCCCTGGTTTTCAAGGGCATGAAAAACTTATTTTTATATTTAAGTGCGGGTTTATTTGAAAATCTTTTACGACTTCTTAAAAGCCCCGTAATAGTTAACAAATAAAGACGAAATTCATTATATTGTCTGGATTTAACATCACCCGGTTTTTCAATACACTCGTAAACGCCCATTTCAAGAGCATTGACCAGGATATCGGAATCCTGGGTTTTCGGATCATAAGTGACAATCACGTTAAGGTCGGAATCGATTTCTTTTATGGTATCTATGATCTTTATCCCCCCCATGCCCGGGGTAAGATCAAGAAGAATAAGGTCTAAGTTCCCATGATTAATTTTAGCGATCAGCATTCTTTTGGAACGAGCAACTCCCAGAACATTGATTCCGCTTATTGAGCCGCACAATTCTTTTAAAAGGTTAACAATCCCCGGATTTTCATCTGCAATAATAATATTCAGTTTATCGACCATATTTAAGGCTGCTTTCTATAATATTCCGGCCTGCTTTAGCTTAAGTTCAACCATTGACGCGTCAAAGGGCTTGATAATATACGCCTGTACACCCAGGCGCATGGTTTCCAAAATAATCTGCCTTGCTGTTACGGTGGTGGCCATAATAAACGGTGTGTCCTGCATGTCATCGTTGCTCCTTACGGCTCGAAGCAGTTCAAGCCCTGACATCTTCGGCATCTCCATGTCCGATACAATCAAGTCAAAGGCTCGATTCTCCCCTTTTCTAAACTCATCTTTTATTTTATACCAGGCTTCCTCGCCATCAACTGCTTCTGTTATATCTATAAGTCCCAGGCTGACCAGAATTTTTTTCATTGCTGACCGGATGGAAGCTTTATCATCAACTATCAGTATTTTCATACACCGCCTTAAACAGACTCCCTTGCTATTGCTGCCTTGTTTTCAATAAGATCGACAAATTTTTCATGGTCCAGCACCTGCACCATCATATCTTCAATAAATAATTTACCCAGAACATATTCAGGACTTGTGGCATCCTTGTTGAGTTTTTCATCTGTTTCAATGGTATCGATTATGCTTGATGCAAGAATCCCCACTCGGGCTGAGATATGTTTGGGAAAGATTGCAAACACCTCTTCATCATTCAGTTCACATTTACTGGCCGTTAAAAACTCATCCATGAAAAAAAGCAAAACTGCATGGCTGTTATATTCCACATATTTTAAATTGCCCGTATAATGGATATCTGACGGATTGATGGGTTCAAGCCTGGAAACACTTTTAAGTTCCAGAGCAAAATACTCTTTATTTGCGCTGCAAAAAACAATAAGGTTTCTTTTTTCTCCTTTTCCCAGGGCTTTTTTCTCTTTTAACTTATTGCGTTTTATTTCTTCGCTTTTGATGGAATCAAACCTCAAGGATGAAAGAGATGCAATTCCCGGTGCATCCAGGATCATAATCACATCTCCATTACCCAGGATAGTCGTACCGGCAAAGCACTTCAAATGCTTGATATGCTCTGACAGGGGTTCGACAACGACTTCCTCAATATCGTAAAGTTCATCTACACAAAGCCCGAAAACATTCACCCCCAATTTTAATATAATGATATAGGTGGTATCCCATTTGGTTTGGCGGCGATCTTTTTTAAGTGATCTTTTTTCCGACTTCTCAAGACCATTGGTTTCCCGGCGTCGATCTGCAATGGCCTTTCTTTTCTCAGACTCTTTTTTACTTGTTTTTGAATTTTGAATATAGGTTTTAATCCCCAGGACATTGCGAAGTCTTAATATGGGAAGCAAATGCTCCCTGAGTCTCAACACCTCTGAACCTGCAATATTTTCCACCCGGTTTTGAATTTTTCCGGGTTCAAGATATATTACTTCTTTTATATTGACCTGGGGAATGGCAAATTTCGCATCTCCCGAACTGACAATCAATGAAGGAACAATGGCAAGGGTCAAAGGAATTATCAGATGGACACGGGTTCCCTCCCCTTTGACGGAATCAATCTCGATCTGTCCCCTTAACCTTTCAATATTGGTTTTCACAACATCCATGCCAACCCCGCGACCGGATATATCTGTAATTTCTTCGGAGGTTGAAAATCCGGGATGAAAAATCAAATCAATTTTTTGCCTGTCCGTAAACTTGTCAATCTGATCTTCGGAAACAAGCCCTTTTTCAAAGGCTTTTGATAGTACCAGCTGCGGATCTATGCCAGCCCCATCATCTGAAATAATAATATGAACATG
Source organism: Desulfobacula sp. (assembly GCA_023139225.1). Taxonomy (GTDB): domain Bacteria; phylum Desulfobacterota; class Desulfobacteria; order Desulfobacterales; family Desulfobacteraceae; genus Desulfobacula. The sequence continues at coordinate 3,517 of JAGLNZ010000553.1, forward strand.
TCCGCCCTGATGAAATGCCTTGATATTGATTGTTCCGGTTTCAGGTTTGGATAATTTAAGCCTCTCTTCCGGGGATTCAATGCCGTGGTCAATGCAATTTCTGATCAGGTGGGTCACGGGATTGGCCAGTTTTTCCAACACGTTTCTGTCAACCTCTACATCTGCACCATCAAGAATAAAATCAACTTTTTTGGAAATCCTTCTGGCAATATCCCTTACTACCCGTTTATATTTTCCCATAAGATCGATAATCGGCTGCATTCTCATCTGCATAATGGCTTCCTGAATATCTATTGTCACCATATCCAAATTTTGCATCAATTTTAAGGCCAGGCTGTTTTCTTTGACATACTGCTCCAATATTGGCCGCAATTGTTTTCTTGCAATCACCATCTCCCCAGCCCTGTTCATCAGTCTTGATATCAGGTCAATATTAATCCGAATGGTTTGAGTGGTTTTCGGGGTAGAAATTGTCGGCTCTTTTATGGTTTTGATCGATTCTTCACTTGCTTTGCAAGGCTCTAATCCTTGAGATTTTGATTTTTGCTTTGAATTATCAACTCCCGGTTTTACTGAAAGCCCCTGGATGATTTTATTATAATCAGTGAACTGTTGATCAACCAGAGTCATTTGCATCTTGTTAATTTCAAGAACCTGGGAAAGCAGAGGCAAATCAAGTATGGTTGTAATCACACAAAAAAAACCATCCTTATCATTTTTACCCTCTTTGTTTTCAAGATCGGAAAATAAAATATCACCGATACTCTTAATATCATCGACAATTGAGTCCACATCCTTGTTTTTATCCAATAGATCATTTTCAAATTTTATAAAAACGGCGTATACAAATTTTTGACTGTTCAAAGCATTTTCAAGTCGTTTTTTATCAACAAAAAATAGCTTATCACTAAAGAGTAGACTATTGCCAAGGGGTTTTATGACCTGAAGTGTCTTATCTTCTTTTTTGGATTGTTTTCCGAGCTTTTTTGTCTTTTTCCGGGATTTAGGCTGCCCGGCTTTTACCGGAGATTTGGTTTTTGATTTTTTTAAGGGTTCAGGGTTCAGTATTTTACGCAGAGCAGCCTGCTCCTGTTCATAGTCACAGTTCTTTGTTGTGCCCATCAAATCAACCATGAGCTTCATTTTATCAAATCCGGAAAGAAGCGAATCCACTATTTCAGAATTAATGACAAGCTTTTTCTCCCTCACCCTCATCAGCACACTTTCCATAGCATGGCTCAAACTTGCAAGCGCTTTGAAATTAATAAACCCTGCACCGCCTTTAATACTGTGAATGGATCGAAATGCATGATTAATTAAGTCATCATCAACGTTGGCACCCTTTTCTTCCATGGTCAGAAGATCCGGTTCCAGGCTGGCAAGGTCATCTTTTATCTCAGCGATAAATTCCGATGACATTGCGTCTAAAGAATCATGTTCTTCACTGTTCATAGCTGGTCCTTGGGTATTTCATCATTTGTCAGGGTGTACAATAATACTTTTTGGGCATTTAATATCATTAAGATCTCTTCAGGCAGGTCAATGATATTTTCCATATATTTTTGAATTTCCGGTTCGATATTGGCTGGGATGGATTCAATATATTTTTGATCAATGCCGATTACATCACCGATTTGATCAACAATAAATCCAACATCTTTATGCTTAAAAATAATAATGTGACTATCAGAATGAATCCTGCGCTTTTCAAGCCCCAGCAAAACACCGATATCAAGGACTATAAGAATCTGACCCCTTAAATTTATCAGGCCTAAAACAAACGCGGGAGCCTGTTGAACCTTTGTAATCTTTATATAAGGCACAATTTCCCTGATATTCAGTATATTAATTCCGATCAGATTATCTTCCAGTCTGAACGTAACGTACTGGGATTTATGATTGAACTTTGTCAGGTTCATACCTTATATCCTGAATGCTTTTGTCAATTGCTTGAGTTCCACTGCAATCCCGGCCAATTGATCTGTCTGCTCTCTTTGTGATATGGAGCCTTCCAATATCTCATTCACCATTTTAGAAAGTCTCTCGGAATTTTGGGATACCATTTTTGCCCTCTGAGAAGAAAGTGTGACGTCTTTTGTAATTTCACCCACTGCCTTTGCCGTCTGTTCCAGGTTATTGGAAACCCCCATTTCAAGATCCATGACCTGGTTCATGCTCTCGGCCACTTCTTCTGTCTTATCTGCCGCAAGATTAATATTTTTTGCGACAGAATCAGCTGATTCAGCTGATTCGGCAATATTTCTTGTTACTTCATTGGTTGTGGCAGTCTGCTCTTCAACCGAAGATGCAATGGTGCCCATGATCGAGTCAACCTCAGTAACTACTTTTGTAATCATCTCAATGGCTTCAATGGCTTGTTTTGTATTTTCCTGCATGCCCTCTATTTTTCTTCGAATATCCCGGGTTGCAGTGGAGGTCTGTTTTGCAAGTTCCTTTACTTCATTTGCAACAACTGCAAATCCTTTCCCGGCATCACCGGCACCTGCAGCCTCAATGGCAGCATTGAGTGCCAAAAGATTTGTTTTCCCGGCTATTCCATTTATCAAATTAATGATGTCACCGATCTGTGAGGCAGCCTCTCCCAGCTTATTGACCACTTCAAAGGTCCTGGAAGCCTCTTCGGAGGCACCACTGGTAATGGCTGCACATCTGGAAGAACTTTTTGTAATTTCACTTTGACTGGCATACATCTGCTCCATAGCCGTTGCCACAGTATTAACCGAGAACGACATTTGTTCGGCTGCAGCAGCAACCGATCCGATATTGGAGGCTGCTTCCGATATATTCAAATTTGAAGTTTTAATTTCCATTGACACATTAACTGAATTTTTATTGACATCATTAATCTGTACACTTACCTCTTCTGCAGCAGATGCAATGCTTGTTATATGTTCCGAAATTTCCATGGCTGCAGATGATGTCTGGACCGCCACTTTGCTCCCCTGGTTGGCACTTGTGTCGATCCGGTTAGAAATCTGTCTGACCTCTTGAGAAAATTTGGCCACTGAATCACTGGCACCCCTTATCTCATCCATGGTGACATTCAGTTTTGAGGCCATCCTGGAAAAAATAACCCAGATAAGAAAAATAAGAATAACAACGCCCGCTACACCAACTATGATACTGATATTGCGTGCTCTCCCCATTGATTTTACGGCATCGGAATTATCCACCAGAACCGCGATGCCGCCGATAACCTGCCTTGAACTGCCATGGCAATGATAGCATGCCTTTTCATTCAGACTTGGCATGAGTGAACCAAAATACAGCTTATCCCCGAACTTTTTTTTGATCAACCCGCCGCTATCACCTGTTTTAAGCATATTCTCATTTTTTGCGACAATATCAGGATTATCCAGAAAAATATTAAAGGATTTACCAATGGTTTCAGGCTTGGTTGAAAAACTGATCTTTGATAAATAATCATAAACAAATACATCAATTTCCGGCATTATCTCATGAAGTCTTTTGAACTGACCCCTTACAATATCATTATCACCTGTGGAAAGAGCACCCGTCATTCCCCCGACAATGGAGGCTGAAATCTCTTTGCAGCGATTTTCCATATTTTTATCGTGCATATCTTTTTGATCAAAATATCCGATACAGATCACCAGTACGAGGATACATACAACTACCATTGAAATCGTTATGGCCGATTTAATCCAGCCGTGCCTTTCATAATAACTGACCAGGTCCATATATCCCCCTTAAAAGATTGTAAAACAAAGGCGCTTGATGTATAAGCCTGACATGATGACGTCGACTTTTCAAAACGAAATCTGCATAAACACCCTGTCTCCAAAACCAGGAGTAACTATCTGGTATTCCAAGATACCGAATATTATCCACTCGATTTTTAGTAAAAGTACGTACCATAATTACAGGCCAATGGTAAATGAAATATTTCAAAAAGATAATTTTATCAAACCCTTTTTAAGCAATGAAGAAATTAACACCATCAATAATTTCAAAGCCCTAAAAAAACAAATTGAATGGATAAGTGGCAGATATTTGATCAAACAGATGATTCAACACATTTTTTTAAAAAACTTACGTCTTGATCAAATCACACTCTCCTATCTTGAGCAGGGAGCCCCAATTCTCACGGATTATCCTGACATTCCTGTTTCACTCTCCCACAGCGATGATTATACGGCGGCAGCATGCTGCAAAAACAAAAAACAAACCATTGGGGTTGATATTGAAAAAATTACAAAAAAGCCGGATGC
>JAGLNZ010000554.1 GCA_023139225.1 Desulfobacula sp.
CGATCTATGAGAAAGCTTTAAAACTGGGACATAATTATCTCACAGAGGCCATGGACCGTCATGTTTTTCCTCATGATGAGGCAATAGCAAATCTTGAACATTTCAATGAACCTTTTCCAGAATCTTCATCTTCCAGTAATGTTGTCCTTGATCTGTTAAAAAAGTATGGTGAACCAGCTACTCTGCCGCATGTTGGCGGTCGATATTTTGGCTTTGTAATTGGAAGTGTTGTTCCAGCCAGTTTGTCGGCAAAAATAATGTCGGCATTTTGGGATCAGTGTCCGGCAATGGAGGTTTTATCCCCTCTCGGATCAACTTTAGAGACTATAGTGGAAAAATGGTTAAAGGATATTTTTTCGCTTCCTGAAGAAAGTGTCGTTGGGTATGTAAGCGGGACCTCTTCAGCTATTTTTTGTGGGCTTGCCGCAGCTCGTTATAAAATCCTCCAGAAAAAAGGGTGGGATATAAATAACAAAGGATTGTTCGATGCACCCAAAGTTAGAGTGATTGCAGGCAGACAAGCCCACTCGACGGTGATAAAGGCTGTTTCCCTGCTTGGTTTAGGCAAAAATAATATTGAGTGGGTTGATGTTGATTCTCAGGGTAGAGTCATTCCTGAATCCATTCCTGATCTTGATGAAAACACTATCCTGCTTTTACAGGCAGGAAATGTTAATTCAGGCTCTTTTGATGATTTTGATAAAATATGTTTGAAAGCAAGGAATCAGGGGGCATGGATACATATTGACGGTGCTTTTGGTTTATGGGCCCAGGCTTCTGATACATTAAAACATTTATCTAAAGGTTGCGGCAATGCAGATTCCTGGAGTGTTGATTGCCATAAAACGTTGAACACACCGTATGACAGCGGGGTCGTAATCTGCCGGGATAAAGAAGCCCTGATTGATGCTCTTCATATGTCAGGTGCTTATATTGTGACAGGCAAAGGGCGTGATGGCATGTTTTATACACCAGAAATGTCAAGGCGGGCCCGAATATTTGAGATATGGTCTGCTTTGAAGTTTCTTGGTAAAAAAGGGCTTGATCAAATGATAACCGGCTTTCATGAGAGGGCCCTTCAATTTAAAAAAGAGCTGACAAAAGCCGGGTTTGATATTGTAAATGATGTTATTTTTAATCAGGTCCTTGTTAGATGTAAAACAGATGAGCTAACAATAAGAACACTTGAAAATATCCAAAAACTCAGGGTGTGCTGGTGTGGCGGGTCTAAATGGGAGGGCATGGATGTGATTCGATTAAGCATATGCTCATGGGCAACCACAGAGAAGGATGTTTCTCTTTCTGTTAAATCATTTATTGAGGCACGAAATCTGGCTATGGGAAAAGCATAATTCTTAATTGTTTTGAAAGACTTTCAATTCAATAGATGGCCTCAATGAAATGATTATACAATTTTTCGACAAGATTTCGAAATTATTGTATTTGATTTCTATGGGAGAATATTAGAAAAGTTCTACTCAGTAGCTATGTAGCGTCTGTTATCAGCCCGAATACAATCATTATTCAGTGCGGTTCGATAAAAAAATTACACCAATAGTTTTGCAAAAATATGATCTTTTTGGATATCAGATCCCAAAGCAAAGGTTTTTGACCCAACAATTTTAAACTGATTTTTGGCATAAAATGCATTCCCTCTTCCATTTTTTTTCCAACTACTCAGCCAAATTGATTTAAACGCTTTACCACGGGCATGCTCTATGCATTTTTCTATCAGAGCAGGACCAACGCCACAGCCCCAATATTGCTGCAGTGAGTAAAATCTGGAAAGCTCAATTGCAGGCAATGATAGAACACATTCAGGAGGTGGACTTTTGCAAAGTTTTGCGTACCCTGCCCATTGATTTTTTATTTTTACAATAAAAAAGAAAGATTCACTGTCAAGAATTTCGGATTTGATCTTATTTTCCGTAAAGAAATCTGCTATATAACTTTCAAAATCATCCTTTTTATTCAACTTTGCAAATGCATCTCTAAATGTTTTTTCGGCCAGCTTCGATAGAGATGACGCATCTGAGGGTGTGGCAATTTTTATAACCGGTTTCTCAATTTTCATCATACCCTCCGATTAAACGATAAAAAAAATTATTTCTGAAGCAATCAAGGAACCTCATATCAAAATGCAAGGTTTTTGTCTATTTGAGTTCAACATTGAAAAATACTGGACGCTCATTTGAAAAGGATATACCCAGTGACTCTTTAGTAGGCAATATCCGCTTTTATACCATTAAGGCGCACCACAAGAAAATTCGATTTGCCACAAATCTTAATGATACCATTTAAATCGTAGGTTTCACCAGCACCTGATCGTGTAGCAATGCCAATACAAACCATTAAAACACATAAAATTATTATTATTTTTCTTTTCATGACACTTCCCTTCTTGATTAAATTAACTGATAAAATTTATTTAATTTTGATATTTTAAAAATTTTTATAAGTCTTTTTAAAACATCCATGTTCAGAAGCCTGATAAACAGAAAAGCAAAGAATTTGCAGTTTTAATTACAATGGAGAGGGGTTGAATTCCAGCTATGCGGTTTAATTATAATTTAG
>JAGLNZ010000555.1 GCA_023139225.1 Desulfobacula sp.
AGACGCTTTTGTTATCGGTGTGCCGTTTGCCGGAAAGCGGTCGGATCATTACGCTGCGTGCAAGCGATCTATGGGATGTGATACCCGGTGAAATTATTACCGTACAGCCGCGAAAACAGTGGCGATATGGGGGACACCCGTATCTTTCCGGGGAGGTTCAATCGACCCGGCTGGATGTCAAATCCCTGGGTCTTGTTCCCCTTGGCCTTTCAGATATGGGAATCTGGGATCCCCGGGAACACTATTGGGGAGAAGAAGATGAGCCTCTGGAAGAATGGGCCGAATCGATCATTGCCAGCGGATCCCGTTCAATGTTCGAAATGGAGCAGGTAATACCCGGTGAAGATGGCAACGATTCTTTTGATGATGCCATCTTAAAAGCAGTTGATCTGACGGGGTCTGGGAAAAAGGCGGAAGCAAGAACAATATTGATGGAGTTGTGCCAGGCCGATTTGCGTTGCCTTGATGCACATTCACACCTGGGCGGCCTCGTTTTTGATCACCGGCCGGATCACGCTATCCGGCACTATAAAGCAGGTATGCGCATTGGTGAGTTGTCCCTGGGCATCGATTTTACCGGCGTCCTGCCGGAGTTTTATTGATAACCGCCCGTTTTTGCGATGTATACATGGCTATGGCTTGTGCCTGTGGCGTTTGGATCGATCTAAGGAGGCCGAGCATATCTTTGAGCGGATGCTTTGGCTGAATCCACTGGACAATCAGGGTGTAAGATTTCTCATTGATAAGGTGAAAGCCGGAATTGACTGGAAGGGCTAAAGAGACAGATAAAATTAATCGAAACAACTTTTGATTTTTAAACTTTCAATTTCAACAAAAAAATGAACCGGGTGTAATCGGTTATTTTTACGAACAAGAGGTAATGATGGGTGACTTTGATAAATATATAGAAAAAAAACAGAGTCCCAAATTTATTCAAAATCATGACAAAGGATATGAACAGTTTAAGATTGGAGTTCTACTTTAAACAGGCTGTATTTGAATCAGGGCTCACACAGGAGCAATCTGCCGAATTACAATAGTCCAGGCCGGGATATCTGAAATTTTTGAATCTGCTTGCAATTGCCCTGACTCGTCTTTTTTCATTCTTGACAATTTTTAAAAAAAACATTAATGTGTTATGTTTATTGTGGTTTGCAGGATTAACCTTTAGAATAAAGTAAATTTAAGTTAAGGATTGAAAGATTTATGAAACGAACATTTCAACCAAGCAATCGAAAAAGGACCAGAAAACACGGATTTCTTAAAAGAATGTCCACACCCGGTGGAAGACGCGTAATTAACGCCAGAAGGGCAAAAGGAAGAAAAAAACTTAGCGTTTAGTAAAGGGATTTATTGAGTAATTTTTGTTTGCCAAAAAAGGTAAGGCTCTTAAAGAGAGCCCAATTTTTAACACTTTCGAAACAAGGGAAAAAGATACGGACAGACTGCTTTATAGCAATTGTGCTTAAAGAAACAGCTCAAAACAATCGAATTGGCATTACAGTATCAAAAAAAGTAGGAAATGCAGTAGAGCGTAACAGGATAAAAAGAATTATTAGAGAATATTTCAGACATAATAAAGAGAATATTTCAGGACCCAATGATATAAATATCATTGCAAGGAAAGGTCTGACTACGCTATCCAACAGGCAGATTATTGAGAAGCTTGATAAACTTTTTTCAAAAATAGCACAGGCATAAATAATGAAGAAGCTATTATTAAATTTTATCAATATTTTATATCACCTTTAACAGGACAGAATTGTCGTTATTATCCGACCTGTTCGGCATATGCCATTGAGGCCCTTGAAAAATACGGAAGCCTTAAAGGTACGACTCTTGCCGTAAAAAGAGTTCTGCGTTGTCATCCATTCCATGCAGGAGGGTTTGATCCGGTTCCATAATTTTATCCTTTATGCACAACTTGTTTCCTCTTTAAATTTAAAGTGAAGAACCTTTTTAAATTATTTTAGGTTTAGGAGAGAAAATGGATGAACAAAAACGATTATTATTAGCCGTCGTGCTTTCCGTGGTAGTCCTTGTAGGATATCAGACATTCTTTGTAAAGCCGCCGGAGCCTAATAATCAACCCCAGCAAGTTCAAAACCGGAGTGCAGATCAGGTACAGGTTCAGCAAACCAATCCAAATGTTTCCGATTACAAAGCCCAGCCAGGTGTCGTGCCTCAACCGGTGGCGCTCCAGAAAAAAAATTACCGAACCATATCCGTATCAACCCCTCTTTATACTATTGCTATTTCTGAGTATGGCGCTGCTGTAAAAAGTTTTGAACTGAAAAGATATAAACAAACAAATAAAAAAGGCTCTCCGTTAAAACAACTTGTACCGGAGCAGCTTGTAGCCGGAACATTGTTTTTTGACCTTGAAGGGCGTTCCATTCCAGGGTTGAAAGATGCAGTCTATACAGCAAAAATTGATAGTACCGAGACATCTGTTTTTAAAGGTGAAAAAACCATTGAATTTATCTTTGGGACATCCCAGGGGATTGTGGTGAAAAAGATTTTTACCTTTAAGGCAGATTCATACATGATTGATTGTGATATTGTTTTTCAAAATGGCTCTGCCATGCCGTTGAATGATTCTCTTGTAATTTCAACGCCGGGATTCTTTAATGAAGAGACCAAAAAAAGGTCCAGGTTTGCATTTGAAGGCCCGGTTGTTTTTATTGATGATGAATTTACAGCCATTAAACCCGATGACATAGAAGAAAAAAGCACCTATCACGGAAAAATTGACTGGTCCGGCTATACGGAACGGTATTTTATGACAGCGGTCATGCCCAAAAAGAAAGATGATGGAAGGGCCAATGATGCACGTGTTGCGCTTGCTTATGCCAACGACATGGTTACCAGTAATTATATCCAGAAAATGGATCGGCTGGATCCGGGCAAACAAGGGGATTATTCCTTTACCTTTTATATGGGCCCGAAAAGCCAGAAGGTGTTGGGTAAATATGACAACGGCCTTAAAAATGCAATTAATTTCGGGTTTTTCAATGTGATCGCCAAGCCGCTTTTGATTACCATGAACATGATTTACAGTGTAATTCCAAACTATGGCGTGGCCATTATCCTTTTAACGGTTCTCATTAAATTGATTTTCTGGCCTCTTGGAACAAAGAGTTACAAGTCCATGAACAAAATGAAAAAAGTTCAACC
>JAGLNZ010000556.1 GCA_023139225.1 Desulfobacula sp.
AAACATATAAAGTAAATCCGGCCAGTGGCTGTTTGCCTCTAGTGGTTCAAATGCCCATTTTCTTTGCGCTATACAGGATGCTTTACCAGGCAATTGAGCTGAGGCATGCACCCTTTGTCGGATGGATGTCTGATTTGTCCGCACCGGACAGACTGTTTGAATTTAATTTTGCTATTCCAATGATGCAGGCACCTCACGGTATCCCCATGCTGACTCTTTTAATGGGCGCATCATTCTTGTTGCAGCAGAAAATGACTCCGACTGCGGGAGATCCCATGCAGGCCAAAATGATGATGTTAATGCCGATATTTATGACGGTATTATTCATTAATTTTCCGGCAGGATTGGTTCTGTATATGTTTGTAAACAATATCATATCCATGGGACAGCAGTATTATATTCAAAAGAAATTTTTGTAAGCAGGAGGTAATATGACACAAACTCAGGAATTCAGCGGAAAAGATGTAGATATCGCTATAAAAAATGCCTGTACAGCATTAACACTTTCAAAAGATGAATTGGAATATGACGTAATTTCAGAAGGGGCTTCAGGGATTTTTGGAATTGTCGGCAGAAAAGATGCCAAAATCAGAGTTGCTCTTCCCGGTATTGGTACAGAGACGGAAATGGAGGGGATCAAGTCCATTGTGGATGAGGCATTTGGCCAGGAAACAAGACTTGAAGAACCCCCAAAAAAAGAAGTCAATTCTTTTGAAACACCCGATCCGGTAGATGTATCTGAAGAGTCCATTACCCTTGGCACCCAGGCGTTGCAAAAAATGGCAGACCTGATCACGGATGATGCCAATGTAAGTGCCAACACCGAGGCTGACAGGCTGACCTTAAGTATTGAAGGCGGGAATGCCGGTATCCTGATTGGCAGAAAGGGCCAGACCCTTGATGCCATGCAGTTTTTGACCGATAAAATTATCAACAGGAAGAGTGAAGCAAGGGTCAGGGTCAAGGTGGATATCGAAGGATACATGGAAACCCGTAAAGCCAATCTTAAACACCTGGCATATAAAATGGCGGACAAGGCCAAAAAAACAGGTCGCCCTGCAACCATCAACCAGATGAGTGCCCAGGACAGGCGTATTGTGCATCTGGCATTAAAAGATGATAACAAAGTCAGAACCCAGAGTATGGGCGACGGGTATTACAGAAGACTTGTGATTTTCCCCAAAAAGAAAAATTCTTTTAGAGGGAAAAAACGGTTGAGAAGATAAAACACCATGAATGATACAATTGCCGCAATAGCAACTCCCTATGGAAGTGGCGGTATCGGTGTCATACGGATTTCAGGGCCTAAAGCCTTTGATATTGCATCAAAGCTTTTTTCAAAAAGACAATCAAGGCCCCAGGGCTGTACAGCTTTAGAATCTCACAGGGTCTATCACGGATATATATTTGATCCTGAAAACAGGGATATCATAGACGAGGTTTTACTTATCCCCATGAAGGGGCCGTCATCTTATACGGCCCAGGATGTTGTGGAAATTCAGGCCCATTCAGGAATCATTGTATTAAGAACCATTCTTGACGGGATCCTTTCTCAGGGGGCAAGGCTTTCTGAACCCGGGGAGTTTACAAAAAGAGCTTTTTTAAACGGGAGAATCGACCTGACCCAGGCCGAAGCAGTAGCCGATATAATTAATGCAAAGTCTGCAAATTCACTTAAATTTGCAGCATCCCAGAACCTTGGGGCATTAAAAACTCAGATTCAGGGGTTAAGAGAAAAATTAATTGGTTTTTTAGCCTTGCTTGAAGTCAGTATTGATTTTTCAGGAGATGTCGAACCGCTTGAACCGTCCACAAAAGAGATGGCCAAGTTTTATAATGTGATTATTGATGTGCTTGAAAAATGCCAAGAGTTTGTCAAGCAGCATGACGATGCCTGTTTTTTAAAGGACGGTATCAGGATCACCATCTGCGGTGCACCAAATGTGGGAAAATCAAGCCTGATGAACCGGCTGCTTGAACAAGACCGGTCAATTGTAACAGCCATCCCGGGAACCACAAGAGATCCCATTGAAGAAGGATTGAATATCGACGGTATACCGTTTGTGATTACAGATACGGCAGGGATTCATCAGACGGATGATCTTGTGGAGATTATCGGTATTGAAAAGGCCAAGGACCATATTACTGCATCAGATCTTGTGTTGTTCATGAAAGAGCCGGGAACGCTTTTTACAGACAGGGAATTTGAAAAAGTGGTGCCCCTGGAAAATCAATCGGGCAGAAAAGTTATTTTTGTGATTAATAAAATTGATCTTGAAGAAGGCAATCTGCCAAAACTTTCGAAAAAGTATCAGCATATCCCGCAAATTGAAATTTCAGCCCTCTTGAACAAAGGCATTAAAGAATTAAGGCAAAAAATTGTGACGATCAGTATTGCAGACCTGGATATGGAAAAGTCATCGGTTATTCCAAATTTGAGGCATAAAAAAGCCCTTGAACAGGCTGTCGAGAGTCTTGAGGCAGTAAAAACAGGGTTGGAACAAACCCTGGAAGAGGAAACAATGGCAATTGATATTAAAAATAGTATTGACTCCCTTGGAACAATTACGGGAGAAACCGCTTCTTTAGATATATTAGACAGTATTTTTAATAACTTTTGCATTGGTAAATAAAGGATAAATATTATGGCATTAGATTTAAAAGAACACTTTGTTAAATATGAAGCGCTGGTCCAAATAGTGGATGCGGTGTTTGAGCGTGTCAAAAAAGAGTATCCAAAAGAAGTGTTCTGCAGGGAAAAATGCAGTGACTGCTGTTATGCAATTTTTGATTTGACCCTTATAGAAGCACTCTATTTGAAAAATAAATTTTTAGAAACATTTACCGGTAAAGAAAAAAACGATC
>JAGLNZ010000557.1 GCA_023139225.1 Desulfobacula sp.
AAAAATGGGATACACTCTATCAAAAAGCCTTCCTTGAGCATAAAAATTATATTTCAAAATATATAAAAGACAATTGGAAAACATTTTCCATACGCCATGGGCTGACCCTTTCACAAATCCGCTGCAATATGGTGGCCCTTTATTTTTGCAATAATGTCATGGAAGTTGAAGATGCAGTAAAAAAAATAAAAAAATTCCATGATTCAATCAAGGAAATTGAAGTTGAAGTATCAAAAAGTTATAATCTAAACATTGTTTTTGAAGAAGATGCCATTGATTTTCTAATTGAACAATTTATCAATCATAATGCAACTGTTGAAGAAATACTGTCAAAAATCTATGACAGCTACTATGACGGATTTAATCTTATTCGTGAAAAAACCGGAAAAAACAGATTTTTTCTGTCAAAAAACGCCTTAACAGACAATGAAACATATCTTAATGATCTTATCAGGAAAGAAATAACATGATTGGAATTTCAAAGCTTTATTGTGCAACTGTAGAACCTTCGGACACATTACGATACTCCAGGCTGTCAGGGGAATTACCCTCCCATCTTTTGCAATTCTCAAAAGATAAAAAGCCTGTGGTTGTGTGGAATATGACAAGGCGGTGCAATCTTAAATGTGTGCACTGTTATGCCAGATCAGAAGATATTTCCTATGACAATGAACTTACCCATGAACAAAGCATTGCCATGATTGATGACCTGGCCCAATTCGGTGTGCCGGTTCTTCTATTTTCAGGGGGGGAACCTACTGTACACCCAAGGCTTGTAGACTATGCAAAATATGCCGTCAGTAAGGGTATGAGGGCAGTTATTTCCACTAATGGAACCCTTATCACCAAAGAAAAAGCCAAAGTATTCAAAGAGATCGGACTTTCCTATGTGGGTATCAGCCTGGATGGCCTGGAAGAAACCCATGATAAATTCAGGGGGGTTAAAGGCTCCTATAAGAAGGCCTTGGCAGCCATTAAAAACTGCCAGGAAGCCGGCATCAAAGTTGGGCTACGGTTTACCATCAACAAAAGGAATGTAAAAGATATCCCCGGTATTTTTGATCTTCTTGAAGAAAAAAATATTCCCAGAGCCTGTTTTTATCACCTGGTATATTCGGGAAGAGGCTCCCAAATTGCAAAGGAAGATCTGGATCATGAGGAAACCCGCAAAGTGCTTGATCTTATCATGGACAGGACAAAAGATCTCCATGACCGGAACTTGCCAAAAGAGGTCCTCACAGTGGATAATCATGCTGACGGCCCATATATTTATAAAAGGCTCTTAGATGAGGACCCCGACAGAGCTGCCGAGGTTCTTGAACTTCTTGAAATGAATGAAGGCAACAATTCAGGCCGTGGTATCGGATGTATTTCCTGGGATGGTGAAGTCCACCCGGATCAATTCTGGAGGGAAAAGAGCCTTGGTAACATCAAGGACATGCCTTTCTCCAAGATCTGGACAAATGTTGACAATGAATTCTTAATGAAGCTCAAAGAAAAGAAAAAGCATGTTAAAGGCAGATGTGCCGAGTGCAGATGGCTTGATATTTGTGGTGGTAACTTCAGGGCCCGGGCTGAATCTGTTGCCAATGATCCCTGGGACAGTGACCCTGCCTGCTACCTGACGGATGATGAAATCAAAAAGGAGAATTCATAATGCTTTTTCCCGATTATCGCGGGCGAAGATTAAGGGCCACTAAAAATTTTCGAAGAATGGTACGGGAGACAAAGCTTTCCTGTGATGATTTGATTCTTCCTTTATTTGCCATAGAGGGAAAAGAAGTAAAAAAACCCATTGAATCCATGCCGGGTCATTTTCAACTCTCCTGTGATCATATTGTCAAAAAAGCAAGGCAGGCCTATGATGCAGGTGTTCCTGCCATAATCTTATTCGGTATCCCGGATAAAAAAGATCCTTTGGCAACAAGGGCCTATGCATCCGACTCCATTGTTCAAAAAGCCGTTCGTGAAGTTAAAGAAAAAGTCCCTGATATTAGTGTTATCACAGATGTCTGTCTTTGCGGATATATGGATCATGGACATTGCGGGGTTGTGGAAAACGGAATTATTGATAATGATGCATCCCTTGATCTTCTGGCTAAAACCGCTCTTTCCCATGCCAGTGCCGGTGCGGATATGGTAGCTCCATCGGATATGATGGACGGCAGAGTCGGTGAAATCAGGCAGCTCCTTGATGAGACAGGTTTTTCTCATCTTCCCATAATGTCATATGCCGTTAAATACAGTTCGGCATTTTATGGCCCGTTCAGGCAGGCCGCCGAGTCAGCACCGCAATTTGGTGACAGAAAAACCTATCAGATGGATCCGGCCAATTCCACTGAAGCCATCAGGGAAGCCACAATGGATATTGAGGAAGGTGCAGACATTATTATGGTAAAACCGGCTCTGGCCTATCTTGATATTATCTATCGATTAAAAGAAGAAATAGATCTTCCCATTGCTGCATATAATGTCAGTGGTGAATATTCAATTATGAAAGCCGGAGAAATGATGGGCTGGGTCAATGCAAATGAAGTCATCATGGAGACACTTTTATCCATTAAAAGAGCCGGTGCTGATTTAATCCTGACCTATTCCGCAATTGAAGTTGCAAGGGAGTTAAACCGATAATGAATCATTCCAACACCCTCCGCCTGGTTGCCTGGGAAACCACACGCCGGTGCAATCTTGCCTGCAAGCACTGCAGGGCTGTAGCAGAAGACCATCCTTATGATAATGAGCTTGATACAAACGCTTCTTTTCGATTATTGGAACAGATCAAAGAAGTGGGTGACCCCATTATTATCCTTACCGGAGGAGAACCGCTTTTAAGGGATGATATTTTTGATATTGCTGCCTTTGGGAGTAAATTGGGCCTTCGCATGGTTATGGCACCCAACGGGACTTTGATCACCCGGGATATTGCCGAAAAAATGAAAAAATCCGGCATAAAAAGAATCAGTGTCAGTCTTGACGGTTCAACGCCTGAAACCCATGATACTTTTAGGGGCCTTGAAAATGCCTTTAAAAATTCAATCAGGGGCATCAAGATTGCCAAACAAGCCGGAATTGAATTTCAAATCAACACCACCATAACAAAAACCAACCTGGATCAAATACCAAAAATATTAGAATTGGCAGAAAATTTAGGGGCAGTTGCCCATCATATTTTTCTCCTTGTCCC
>JAGLNZ010000558.1 GCA_023139225.1 Desulfobacula sp.
AGACAATAAATAAAACTTTTTTTGCTTCTGCAACAGCCTTAAAGGCTTTTAAGTCTTCAATATTACCAAAAAAATTGGGGGACTGAACAGCAATTCCTGCAATGTCATCCATATTTTCAAGGGCTCCCACATCGGTGAGACCCTCTTTTGTATAAGGTATTTCAATGAGTTCATATCCCGCAGGGCTGATATAGGTATGAATGATCTGTCTATGACTTGGATGGATAAGGCTTGAAACAGCAATCTTGTTTGCTTTTTTGTTCTTTCTCAGTGCTATAAGTGCAGCTTCTGCAAGGGCGGTTCCGCAATCGTAATGAGATGCCGTGGCAACGTCCATTCCTAAAAGTTCAGTCACCATGGTCTGGAACTCATAAATTCCCTGCAATGTTCCCTGGCTGACTTCAGGCTGATAGGGTGTATAGGCTGTCATAAATTCAGACCTTGAAATCAGATAGGGGATAATGGCAGGAATATAGTGATCATAGGAGCCTGCACCCATAAAGCATTTGTATTCCTTACTGGCAATATTGGAGGAAGCAAGTTCTTCCATGTGGGCGTTGAGCTCCCATTCGGATAAGCTTTGGGGGATATCAATGCTGTTTTTTGTTTTCAGATCATCCGGTATGCAATTGAACAGGTCATCAAGGCTTGCTTCTCCTGTGACCTTTAGCATACTTTCAATATCTTCTTTGGTATGTGGAAGATAGCGCATGGCGTTTATCCTTTCAGCATGTCAAGATATTTTGCTTTGTCCATAAGATTATCCAGTTCAGAGATATCGGCTGGTTTGACTTTTATGATCCAGCCGTCCTCATAACAGGATTCGTTCACAAGCTCAGGTGCATCCTCAAGAGCTTCATTGATCCCAACGATTTCTCCTGAGATCGGAATATACATTTCAGAAACAGCTTTAACCGATTCCACACTTCCAAATTCATCTCCCTGGGAAAATGTATCACCTGTTTCGGGAAGTTCGACAAAAACGATTTCCCCCAGCTGGTCCTGGGCATAATCATTAATTCCAATGGTTACAATGTCTTCAAAAAGTTTTGCCCATTCATGATCTTTAGTATATTTCACATCATCCGGTAAGTTAAGATCATTGATTTCTTTCATAAAAGCCTCCAAATCCTAAGTGTTAAATAAAATTATCCAGTTTTTTTCTTGCAGTTCGGTCAGGTCTGATATCTGTCACAATGGTTGCAGTAATTGCTCTTTTACCTTCTTTCAGTGTCAATTTCATACCCGGTTCGAGTTTTTTTGAAACCATAACAAAACCGCAGCTTATTCCTTTTATCTTTAGAGCCCGGGGAATATTTTTTGAACCGATGCTCACAATAATTCCCTGGTCCCAGCTAATACCCATGTCCGTAGCACAGGTAAGCACTTTACCAATCACTTTTCCGGTCTCATCTATTACCTGGGTATTATCTCCGGCAGGTACTTTTCTTAAAGAATCCCCCACAAACGGATAGGTAAACAAATCGCTCCCGGACGGTGCAAGTGCATCAGCCCCAAGGAAATCCTTTGTAAAACAGCTTTTATCTTTATTATAGGGAAGTGCAAAATCCCAAGGGTGATTGGTGAATTTCCAGCTTCCAATGTCCTGATGGGATAAGGGCAGACATGCCCCGGCCCTTAAAGAGTCCCTGGAACCCAGGCCACAGGCGGTAATGCCGAATTTTAAGCCTTCGGATAAAATATCTTTCCACAGCGAAACTATGGCATCAGGATTTAGGAATATTTCAAATCCAAATTCCCCGGTATATCCTGATCTTGACAATAATACCGGAGTATCGTCCAATAATTTTACTTCAGATTCACCAAGGACGGATTCATTAAAGTTGCCTTTAAATGAGAAGTACGGCATTTTGTCAAAAACCATATCAGGACTTTTGATAATCTTTGAAAGAATTCGAGCGGAATTAATTCCCTGTATATCCATTTTGGCAATTTTTAAAGATAAATCTTCAATAATCACATCAGGATTGTTTGCGTTTGCCTCAAGATGCCGGGCAATAGTTGATCCCATACCCGCATTGACACAAACCATAAAAAAAGCATCTGAAAATTTGTAAACAATGGCATCGTCAATACTATGGCCCTTTGAATTCAAAAAAGCACCATATACGCAACGACCTTGTTTAAGCGTGGCAATGTCCCTTGTAAAGCAATAATTGATCAGTTCAAATGCGCCGTTCCCGCTGACATTGATACAGGCCATGTGACTGGTATCAAAAATGCCGGCTGATTTTAAAACAAAAAGATGTTCATTTTTAACCCCGGTTTCATACCATAACGGCATGTCAAATCCACCAAAGTCAGCCATATTCGCGCCTGCGCTTTTATGCCATTCGTTTAAAGGTGTGGTTTTCAAACAGGTGTTCATGACAATAGTCCTTATTATATTTTCAGCAATTAAAAAATATAGGGAACCTTTAAATTATAGGATTTGTATACAACAAATGTTTCTACAGATCTGATGCCTTTGACTTTAGCAATTTCTTCGGTATAAAATTCAAGCAGGCCAAAACCTTTCTTAAAAAGTACAAGAACGATAAGGTCAAATCTTCCCGTAACCACACTTGTTGAAATAACCCCTTTGAGTTTGCTGATTTCTTTACCTTTTTCAACCAGGTTCATTTCTGACAGCTTGATGCCGATGATCACAACACGGTGTCCCGGCAGGGTGGCAGGGTCAACAAGGCCGCAAATTTCAAGAACACCTTCTTCCTGGAGTTTATTTACTCTGGATCTAACAGTGTTCTCTGTAATGGCAAGTTTGTCAGCAATTCTTTTAAAGGATTTTTTCCCTTGCTTCAGTTCTCTGATAATGTCAATATTGGTATTATCAATTTTCATGGTTCCCTCATTTTTAGCTAAAAAATTTTTGAAAAATAAATTTAATTAAATTATCATTGAAAAATACCTTACGATAATGGTATTGTCAAATAAAAATTAACAAAACTTATGGAAAATTAAATTTTGTTATTAAAAATTAAGGAAATTCATTTAGATACTAGTTAAAAAATCGTAAAGTGATCACATTTTAGCTGTAATATAATTGCAATATAACTGGAGCGCTGTATGCGAACAAAAATTATTGTCATTGGAGGAGGTCCCGGAGGATATGTTGCTGCACTTCGGGCAGCGGCGTTAGGAGGAGACGTCACACTCGTTGAAAAAGAAAATTTGGGCGGTACCTGTCTTAATTGGGGATGTATTCCTTCTAAGATCATGAAAAATACAGCAGATATTTTTCTTAAATTCCAAAAAGCCGATAAGTTTGGTATCAAGGTTCAGGGCAGTGTGATCCCTGACATGACAGCTTTGATGGAGAAAAAGGATAAAATTCTTGAGATCCAGAGAAAAGGGATTGCCTCCTTATTGGGGAAAAATGGTGTTGCAATAGAAATGGGCAGGGCTGTGATAAAATCCTTGAAACTTGTTGAGGTCGTCTTAAATGATGGCAATAAAAAACAGCTTGAGTACGACAAGCTGATCATTGCTACGGGAACAAAACCATTAAATGTATCTGATTTTCCATTTGATCATAAAAATATATTGTCATCCAACGACATCCTGCAATTGGATGAGATCCCCGAATCTATTGTCATTGTTGGAGGTGGGGTAATCGGGTGTGAATTTGCCTTTATCTTTTCAGCTTT
>JAGLNZ010000559.1 GCA_023139225.1 Desulfobacula sp.
ACAAGATGATGAAATCCCGCCCAGGCCATTTCAGGGGCAAAAAATCCCCCCATGTTACAGGAACCCAAAAGGCCTGTTAACGGAGATTTGGCCATTACATGGGTTCTTGCTGTAGCAGATGCACAGGTTGCAGTAAGGATACCGCCGCTGACAATCAACGGGTTGTCCGGCCCTAACGGATCACAACCTTTTTTAGAATGATTCAACAACAGATATGCATCAAGTCCTCTACCACCGAGGAATTTTCGTCTGACATCAAGAGGAATCGGTTTGACCTCTATCTCTCCGGTGGTAAGGTTAATATAAGCTATTTTTCTATCCAATGCCATATTATTTACCCTCCATCTTCTTTTTAAATGCTTCCTCGGCAATTTTCTTGTTCACTTCCCAGACTGGCCCGCGGATCCTTGGAAAATCCGGACGAATCCATGCCACACGGAATTCACACTTGCAAACCGGACATTTTACATGTTTATCTCCCGGTTTTGGTTCCAGCCTGCCCATACAGGTTGGATTATGGCATCTAAACTTACCGTAGGTTCTAGTTTTACGCAGACTTTCGGCACCTGATAATTTACCGGTATCGACTGCCATAGTGACCCTCCTTTGTTGATAATTGACGTACCTAAAAACTCAATAAACCCTTTAACATTTTCAAGCTTACCTAAAATAAAACTTTTTATTGATAAACCATTTATGCCATCTTAATCTAGCTTTGTTGCCAACTTCATGTTCATAATTAATCATTGCTTTTTTTTAAAATTCATAATAATGAACAAGGATGTAGTTAATATTATTATTATATGGTTGTCAAGCTAATTTTTAGCTGTATTGTGAAAAATAAAAATTCATTATGGTGAACAATGACAAAAAAATATCAAGCGCCAATTGTTAAAAAAGCATTTATTATCCTCAAAGCAATTTCAACAAGCTCCCAGGGATTGAGAATCAGTGAAATTTCGACCCGTCTGGATATCAGCAAAAGCACTGTTCACGGCATTACTGCTGCCCTGGAAGACCAGGGAGCCATTATCCGTGATTCTGTTTCAAAAAGATATGCCATCGGCATTACACTCATGGAACTTGGAAAAGCCGCCTACGAGAGGATTGACTTTAAAAATGTTGCCCGGCCTGTCATGGAAGAACTGATGGAGCAATGCCAGGAGTCTGTTTTCCTTGGTATCAGGAACGGTGACAGCGTTACAGTAATTGATATAGTAGAATCCAGGAAAGATTTTAAAATCACATCTCCCATTGGAACAGCCCTTCCATTGCTGGCAGGGGCAACCGGAAAATTATTCTTATCCTTGATGGAACCAAAGGATTTACAAAAATATTTACATTCAAATCCATTGATCAGATACACGCCTAATACTATTACTGATCCGGATCAATATGAAAACGAACTGAGAAAAGTTCAAAAAAATGGGTTTGCCGCTGACGATGAAGAGTATATTTCAGGTGTCAGGGCAATTGCAGCACCTATTAAACGGTATGGTGCCTATATCCCTGCTATCTGGGTCGTTGGATTTAAGGCTTCCATGTCCGACAAAAAGATACTAAGCATTATCGAACAAACCAGAGATGCTGCAGGCAGGATCAATAAAAAACTATCTATCCAACCATAAGAAAATTCCCCCCGACCAAAAGTTGTGGGGGACAGGCATAAATCACTGGCTCAAGTCTTTCATTATCGTCACGAAAATATTTATTTTTTATTTGCTTTGCAATACTATTAATTATAGAAGTAAACATTGTTTGTTTTTTAAAATTTGATTCTGGAGGCAGACTTTATGAAATATGAGCATATCGGTCAAATGATCGTTGAGAAAGTGAAAGAATACGCCGATCACACCGCATTAAGATTCAAAGACGACAATGCATGGAAAGCACTTACCTATTCTGAATTCGGACTAAAAATCAACAGCCTCGTCTGTGCATTAATCAATGCTGATGTGCAAAGAGGCGACAATGTCGGTATTTATTCCGCCAACAGGTATGAATGGGCTGTAACTGATTTTGCCTGCATTATCACAGGGGCAGTTTCTGTACCTATTTATGCTACCAACACAAAAGAACAGGCCCGGTTTGTTATAAAGGACGCCGGGATTAATCTTATTTTTGTTGGCAATGAAGCCCAATACCACAATATTGAATCTATTATATCAGAAGACATGCCGCTAAAAGTCATCTCTTACGATTCAAAAATAAATATCAATCCGTCTTTTGCACTATATTTCAACGATTTTATTGATATTAAAAATTCATCGGATTTTAAGGATGAGATTCATCGCCGGCAAGAGCAGATCAAAAAAAACGACACCACAACCATTATTTACACATCCGGCACCACGGGAAATCCAAAAGGGGTCATGCTCACCCATGGCAACCTGTTTCACCAGTGGGAGTCGGTTGATGCGAATTTTAACGTTTCCAGCAAAGACACTTCTTTGTGTTTTCTGCCCCTAAGCCATGTGTATGAACGGATGTGGTCTTATTATGTATACCTTAAAGGCGCTGTGCATACTTATCTTGAAGACCCAAAAAAAATAATCGAAACCCTGCAGGAAGTCAGGCCAACTGCCATGGTATCCGTACCAAGGCTTTATGAAAAAATATATGCCACTGTAATGAACCGCCAGGAGACCGCATCATTCATAAAAAAGCTGCTTTTCAAACAGGCGCTCAAAACCGGGGAAACCTATTATACAGCGCTTCAAAACAACCAGCCCATATCCTTTGGCCTAAAACTGAAACACAAGATTTTTGACAAACTGGTGCTCTCAAAAATCAGGGATGTAGTCGGAGGAGATAAAAACTTTTTCTCAGCCGGTGGTGCTCCCCTGGAAAAATCCATTGAAGAATTCTTTTTTGCCTGCGGCCTGCTCATCTGCCAGGGGTATGGCCTGACAGAAACTTCTCCCATGATCTCCTATAATACTCCCGCAAGTTTCAAATTCGGAACCGTAGGAAAACCTGTTCCCAATTGCCGGGTCAAAATTGCAGAAAATGGAGAAATTCAGGTAAAAGGCCCCCAGGTCATGAAAGGATACTACAACAATCCTGAAAAAACAGCCGAAGATATTGTTGACGGCTGGTTCAAGACCGGAGATGTGGGTGAGTTTGACCAGGACGGATTTTTGAAAATCACTGACAGGATCAAAGATCTTATCATCACCTCCGGAGGAAAAAATATTGCCCCCCAGCATATTGAAACCCTTGTGGGAAAAGATTTTTTCATTGAACAGATTGTTGCCATTGGAGACAATCGAAAATTTATCAGTGCTCTTGTTACCCCTTCCTTTGAAGCTCTTGAAACCTGGGCTGGAAAAAAGGGAATACCATATAACTCCATTGACGAGCTGATAAATCACCCCAGGGTCTTAAAATTTTACAGAAAAAGAATTGACTATCATTCAAAACTTCTGGCCCAATATGAAACCATTAAAAAATTCAGGTTAATCCCAAAACCTTTTACCATCGAAGACGGTGAAATCACACCGACTCTGAAACTGAAACGAAAAAATATCAATGAAAAATACAATGGGCTGATTGATTCCATGTATGAATAAACAATTAAAAAAGGATTTAGCTTTCATTTAAGCTAAATCCTTTTATTATTTATGGTAGGCACGAGCAGATTTGAACTGCTGACTTCTACCGTGTCGA
>JAGLNZ010000056.1 GCA_023139225.1 Desulfobacula sp.
TTCAAATCCTCTCATCCCGACCAGCATCACTTGAATTGTTTTGATTATTTTTTTATCTATTGTTCTCTACCGGATCATTACGGCTTGAAAAATGTTATATCCGGTTTTTCATTTAAAATTCCCTGGTCAAGAAGGGAATCAAAAAACACTTCCATTGCTTTTACTTTTTGATCATCAAGATCACAATAAAGCAGGTCAAAATATTCTTTGATGACTGATTGATCCAGGTGTAATTTATTTTTTCCGGCTTCAATAACTTTATCGATATGCTGATAACCTTGTCTTTTTGATTCCAGCAGCCAGTTGTGAATTTCTTTTACACAGGCAGGGTCTTTTTTTGCAAAAGAGCGCCTGACTACCCAGACCGCAAACACAAAAGGAAGCTGTGTCATTTCATACCAAAGCTGGCCTAGATCAATACTATATTTAAAAACCTGATCCCAGGGGTGTGTAAGTGCTGCATCTCCGATCACCAGCACTGCATCAACAGAGTTGGAAATTCTCTGGAAATTATTTACAGAACCGACTTCATAAACCGGAGAAACCTTTCTCTGGTTAAATATCATTTTGAGAAAAGAGGCAGCCGATGCCGATTCCCGGGAGAACATCACCTTTTTGCCTTCAAGATCATCAATCGGATAATTACTTGCCAGAATAACACTTAGCACCCTGCCGTGACAGGATATGGACAGATCAGGAAGCAATAGAAGATCCCTGTGATTCATGGCATAAAAGGCTGCTGATATCGGGCTTACCTGTATCTGGCCGGTTTTTATTTTCCGGTTCAAAGCAGACGGCACATCCGGAACCATTTTCAGCCAAGGGGGCAAAAGACCGTGATCAAGGCCGTAATAGACCGGGGAGGCATTGATATAACTGATTTTCCCCATGTAAACTTTTTTTTTATTCATTGGATATTATTCTTTGTAAAAGATCCTTTTTATTCATTGGCTTTACTGGTCGGTACAAAAACTGCGCTTTTTTACCCTTGGAAAGTGTACCGGTCAATTGTTCTATTCCCAGAGCTCTGGCACCGTTTATCGTACCCATTGCAAAAATAGTTTCAGGATCAAGTTTTGGGTAATGATTTCCCACAAAAGCCATTTCATCAAAAATATTTAGCGAATCACAACTGGCAAGACTGTCTGTTCCAAGGCATGGTTGAATACCCTTTTTTATCATCTGGTCAATATCGGGAAGTTTTCCATGAAGATTTTGATTACTTCTCGGGCAGACACAAACCTTTGCTTTAGACCGGGCAAGCATTTCCACATCCTTATTATTCACATTTAACACATGAACGGCTATAGTTAAAGGGTCAAGCAGCCCCAAATCAGCAATATATGCCACAGACGTCTTGGAACCGATATCCCAGGATGACCAGTCTATCCCTCTGGAAGTCAAAAAATTTGCCCACTCTCCTTTTTTATCATTGATAAATTCGGATTCATCATCAGACTCTGCCACATGAATTGAAAAAGGCAAACCATATAATTTAGACTGCCTTTTTAAGGCCTTAAGCAATTGTGGAGAGGAGGTATGCGGGGCATGTCCCGCAACCGAGAAGGAGACAGCATCATTTTTTTGGATAAAAAACGGCTGAATGTCTGATCCTAAAAACTCATGAAAACATATACCATTCAGGGCGGAATCTTGAATAATTGGTTTTATAATCCCAAGGGTCGATATATCCCCCACATAGAGATTGCCGGAATTAAACAGATCTTTGACAGCTTTTTGGGCTGCCTTGATAAGTTTTTCATCTCCCAGGGCTTCTCTTTTTTCCAAAAGCATTTTAACCCAGAATTTAAATCCCCTGTCAAAGGGCAGAGCCCCCTTTAAGGCAGACAATTCCAGGTGCAGGTGGGCATTGACCAGGGGTGGCATTAATACGCCGGGACCGTGATCGATACTCTTTTCTTTTGGGGCTCCCTTGTGAACACCCTTGATTAAACCATTTTCAATTTCAAGGTGTCCATTCTCAATAATGGTAAAAGGATCAACCACTATCCAGCCTGCCCGGTGCAGTTCCCTTTTATTGCTATTTTCAATGCAGACAATATTTTCAAAATTTGTGTTCATAACAAATGATAATAGCAGTCCCGCTGCCGAGGTTCAAACCCTGCCCTGGTGATTAACCGTGTCAGCTCATCTTTGGAGAGCATGAAATCAACGCCTGCCGAAGCAACAACATTCTCCTCAATCATAGTGCTCCCCATGTCATTCGCACCGAAAAAAAGTGCGGTCTGGGCGATTTTGTCTCCCTGGGTCACCCATGAGGCCTGGATATTCTCAATATTATCGAGAAACAGCCGGCTCATTGCCAGAACCCTTAAATATTCCACGC
>JAGLNZ010000560.1 GCA_023139225.1 Desulfobacula sp.
TGGCAGGTGTAGCAAGTTCGTAAATAGTCTTTGTAAAAATAAAATTGTTATGATTTAAAAAATTATTCAGGCTTTAGGGCGGATAAGACAACCCGGATTGGAACGGGTTGGTGCAAAGTATTAAAAAAAATTAAGCCTTATGGCAAATATCCAGACGTAAAAATCTTATGGCTTTACAATCCCATGCGCTATAAATTATATATATGAAAACAGAGTTTAACCCTATATCTATCAGGACAAATATTTTTATGCCAAATCTAAAAGACAAAAGATTCTCCTCACAAAACATCTGTAAAATTCTTTTGGCAGCCAAACTGATTTCAAAGGCCCAGGCCCAGGATCTTCTGAAAAAAGAGAGCAGGGTAAGAAACATTCTTCTCAAACAGGCCCGGGGAAAAAATAATAAGGATTTATCAAAGGCTCAGCAAGCGGCCATGATTTCTTTTATTGATGTTGTTTTGTATTTGAAAATAGAACGAAAGGATCAACCCTTAAAAAGAATTGATGAAGATTTAATTTACAAAACTTTGGCTTTTGCCTGGAAAGTACCTTATAAAAAAATTGATCCTTTAAAACTTGAATTAAATATTGTGACAGGAACTATTTCTAAATCATTTGCCGCAAAGCATTTGTTGCTGCCATTAATGGTTGAGGAAGGAAAATTAATTGTTGCAACTCCCGACCCCTTTAATTATGAGGCCATCAAAGATGTTGAAATGGTGTCAAAACTTAAAGTAAAGGCTGTTATAAGTTCAAAAGCAGATATCAAAAAATTGATCAATGAATTTTTCGGGTTCAGATATTCCATTTCTGCGGCAGAAGACCTTTTTTCAACAAAAGGGCTTGATATAGGCAATTTGGAACAATTTGTCAGTCTCAAATCCTTTGATGATCTGCCCTCAACAGACCAGCATATTGTTAATGCAGTTAATCATTTGTTTACCTATTCCTTTGATCAGAAAGCCAGTGATATCCATATCGAGCCAAAACGGGATATCTGCCTTGTCCGGATGAGAATCGACGGGGTGCTCAATACCGTTTATAAGCTTCCCAAAAAGCTTCATAATGCGGTGGTCAGCAGGATTAAAACTCTTTCCAGACTGGATATGGCTGAAAAAAGAAGACCCCAGGACGGTCGGATTAAAATGGAAAAGGATAAGACTGAGGTTGAAATCAGAGTTTCCACCATTCCTGTGGCATTTGGTGAGAAGGTGGTTTTAAGAATCATGGATCCGGATGTCCTTTTTCAGGATCTGGAAATGCTGGGATTTTTCAAGGATGATTTTGAAAAATATAAAAAGCTGATTACCATGCCGTTCGGCATTGTTCTTTTGACAGGGCCGACCGGATCAGGGAAGTCTACAACACTTTATTCAAGCTTAAGAATGCTTTCTTCACCAAAGGTTAATATTACGACCATTGAAGATCCCATTGAAATGATACACGAGGAATTCAACCAGATTGCGGTACAGCCGGCAATTAATGTGACATTCGGATCTGTCTTAAGAAATATACTCCGCCAGGATCCTGATATTATCATGGTAGGTGAAATAAGAGACCTTGAAACAGCCCAGGCTGCAGTCCAGGCAGCATTGACGGGTCATCTGGTTCTTTCCACGCTTCATACCAATGATGCGGCTACCACCATATTCAGGCTGCTCGACCTTGGTATTCCATCCTATCTTATCCATTCATCATTGAATGGGATTGTGGCACAAAGGCTTGTCAGGAAAATTTGTCCATATTGTGCCCAGGAATTTGAAATGGATGCTAAGGAACTTGCCGACCTTGGACTTCAAATCAAAACCCAGGGTGTTATCAGGCTTAAGCATGGGAAAGGGTGCGCAAAATGTAGAAATACCGGTTATAAGGGGCGAACCGGGATTTATGAAATCATGCCGTATTCAGAATCTCTCAAACAGCTGACAACTGCCGATACAAGTCTGGAAACACTAAGAAAACAAGCAATACAGGAAGGGCTTGTTCTTTTACGTCAGAACGGTATTAAAAAAATGCTTAAAGGGCAAACCACATACCAGGAGATTTTAAGGGTCACCTCAGACCAGATATAGCCTTCAAGCCGGTGGATTCAGGTGGTAAAAAATGGCGATTTTCAGCCGCAGACATTAATTTACCATATCATCCGGATGAATGGCATACTTTGAAGATAAAATAATGACGGTTGATGCGATATCTTCAGTATGAAGCACAATAAGTTTCCCGGATTTCAGGTTCTCAAGTTTAATCGGATTTTTCTTTTTTTGTGGCCAGGGTGTATTGTCCTTAAGCTCGTTCGTTCTAAGAATCGAGTATATCTGGCCGGGTTTGATTTTGGTTTTCCCCGTGTTAATAAATGCAATGGTGTAATCATTAATCATTAGATTATTATTTTCAGAACAGATAATCCTTGCATCAATGGGGTCGGGATTGTCTTCAACTGTCAAAATAGAATCCCTCTTGTAGTATTCCATAATCATGTCGCCTTTATGGACAGCTCTATATGCGTTTGTGATTAGTGCTGTTACATAAGTCACTTTATGTTCAAGTATTTTAATTTGTGCTTTGATCAGATGCTTTACGCCTTTAAATACCTGATCGTTAATTTTTTCTTCAACAGGAATGGTAGTAAAAATCTGATAGATTCTGCCGGGAATCATTGTCCCTTTGCCGGATGGTTTTATATAAATAATATCATCGGCAGACATCATCAGATTTCCCTCCTGCTCTTTGATGATGGCTCCAAGGGATGGCTGTGCCTTTTTTCTGATAAATCCGATATGATCCATTTTGGAAAAAGAAAAAGATGTTTCAATCTTGACGGGAACAACCTGTTTTTTAACTTTCACAATCTTTGGTTTAAGAGCGGCTTTTCCCTTTAAAAAGATCCGTATCTTTTTTCCGGGATATATCCAATGGGGATTTTTAATATCATCATTCATCTCCCAAAGTCCCGGCCAGTCCCATTGGGAATTATAAAATTTTTCAGACAGGTCCCACAAAGTATCCCCTTTTTTAATAGTATAATAAAAGCCTGAGTCATCTCCCGGAATAAATTCATTATTATCTTTTGCAAACCCCATTGAACAAAAAGCAAATCCTAAAATAGTTAAAGCAAATGCTGCAATCATTGTTTTACGGTTTCGCATATTTCCTCCTGATTTGCTTTGGTTTAATCTTGAATTCTTGACTTTATTTAAACTATAGTTTTATAAAAAGTCAAGAATTGTTGCGAATATCATTGGATTGGAATGAAAATGAAACATATTGCCAACTTGCTGTTTGAGGTGAGAATACTAAAGGACATCGTTAGATCGGGATATGCTTTTCTAGGGTCGGGAAAAGAAAGTATTGCCGAACATAGTTTTATGACAGCTTTTATCTGCTTTGCCATGGCCAAGATAGATCCGGATATTAATAGTGAAAAATTGGTGAGCATGGCCTTGGTTCATGATATTGCCGAGGCAAGAACCGGAGATTTTAATTATGTAGAAAAAAAATATTCAACTATTGATGAAGCTAAGGCAATTTCCCATTTGATAAAGCATAATTCTTTTGGTAATGATATAAAAAATTTAATAGATGAGTTTAATTCAGGGGAGACAAAAGAAGCAAAACTCGCTAATGATGCCGATCAGATATCTTTTATCCTTGAATTGAAAAAATTGGGTGACATCGGGGCAAAAGGTCCTGAAAAATGGTTGCCTGTTGTCCTTAAAAGACTGAAAACAGATATAGGCAAACAGATAGCCCAAAGTATCATGGAGACTAATTGGGATGAATGGTGGATGAATGATTATTCCGAATAAGCAAAGCTTGATTGATTTTTGAAGGATGCCATGGATAAAGAGTTTATTTCTTTGCTTTATATTTATGATTCTAAGATTCGTGAAGATTTATCGAAATTTTCGAAATTAAATGGGTTTATTCTCAAAAAAAGCGATGATTTTCAAAAGGGGTGTGACCAGGCAAGATTAAACCCGCCGGATCTTATCCTTATTGACTCGGATATAAATCAATCACAGGTCTTTGAAAAAGGCATTAATAAACTTTCTAAAATAGAGTTCAACTTTAAACCCGCTGTTTTTCTGATCTTATCTCAATACCCCGATTCTGAAAAAAGATTAAAGCTAATGCATAAAGGCTGTGATGATTTTTTAATCAAGCCTTTTTTGACTGAAGAAGTTAATATTAAGTTCAACCTTTATCATCAGATTAAATATCTTAATCAAAAGATCCTTACCCAGGACAGGAAACTTGAAAAAACCTTTGAATACCTGAATAAATTTAAAAATGAATTAAAAATAACAAAAACAGAGATTTTTGAAGAAAGAACCACACTCAACAATGCGTTGAAACAAGTCAATCAAATGACCCATGAACGAAAGCGAATCAAAAAAGAATTAAAAAAATCAAAGAAGTCGCTTTTTGATAATATGGAAGGGTTTTTTGACCTTCTTTCCAATTTAATTCAAACAAGGATTGAAAAAAACAGGGGCCATGGTGAACGGGTGGCTCATATTGCCCATTTTATTGGCAAACAGCTTAAATTTGGTGAAAAAAAGTTGGAGGATCTTCGAAAAGCTGCTATGTTGCATGAAGTTGGACTCCTTTTTGTTCCACAATTGATATTGCAAAAACCAGAGGGTAAGCGAACTGATTATGAAAAAGATTTTTTTATTCAATATCCGGTTAAGGGTGCCGATCTTCTTTCAAATTGTACCCAATTTGATAATAGTGCTCAAATTATCCGGCATTTGAATGAGAATTCAGACGGGACAGGCAGCCCCCAGGGATTAAAACGAAGATATATCCCCTTGTCGTCAAGGATTTTAGCAGGAGCCGATGTGTTTGACACAATAAAAGATGAAAAAGATGTTTCATCCATGGAAAGATTCTTGGAAAAACTGGAAGCTTTTTCAGGAACAAGGCTTGATCCTGCTATTATGGCCTGGCTTGAAAAATATGCAGTGCTTCATATGGGGTCTGATTCATACCGGGTAAAAGGTGTCGGCATCCATCAGCTTGAGCCCGGCATGACCCTTGGAACTGCACTGTTCACAAATACAGGGACCAAACTTTTTTGTGTAAATACTTTACTTACCCGGGATGCTATTGATAAGATTAAAAAATATAACAGGGAATATCCTGTTGATGAAACTGTATATATAAGGGCGTAAGATTATGGATATAGCTTCGATTGTCGGCGTTGTTTCAGGTATGGGATTTGTCCTTGGAACCATATTGCTTGGCAGCAGTCTTATGACGTTTGTCAACATTCCTTCTGTTCTGATTGTCATGGGTGGCACCTTGGCAGCCGTAATGATAGGATATCCTCTTGGAGATTTTTTGAGTATATTTAAAACATCCATGAAAATTTTTATTTTTAAAATTCAAGCGCCTGAAGAAATTATTGCCAATCTGGTTGAAACTTCAAACAAGGCAAGAAAAGGCGGCCTTCTTTCCATTGAAGGAGATATCCAGACAACCAGCGACCCTTATCTTGCCCAGGCTCTGCAGATGACGGTTGATGGGGTTAAGACGGCAGATATCGCAGCGATTATGCAAAAAAAGATGGCATTGACCAAAAAAAATCTTGATGTCGGTTCCAATATTTTGTCCAGCATGGGAGCTTATGCACCCGCATTTGGAATGATAGGAACATTGATCGGGCTTGTACAGATGCTTGCCAGTTTGGATGATCCCTCATCCATTGGGCCGAAAATGGCAGTGGCAATGATCACGACATTTTACGGCGCTGTTATGGCCAATCTTTTTTTCATTCCCATGTCTGATAAATTGACCGGGCGCAATGAAGAAGAAATAATCAATATGAATATTATTTTTGAAGGGATTATTTCCATAAGAGAGGGTGAGCATCCGAAACTCATGGAAGATAAGCTCAATATTTATCTGGGTGATACAAAAGAAAGTAAAGAAAAAAAGTAATAAAAAGAGAATGAAAAATGGCTGATGACGTTGCTTCCGCAGAAGCAGAAGAAGAGGGAATCCTCGCAGCTCCACCTAAAGAGGAAGAAAAACAAAAACGCGGTGTAGCGCCATGGATGACAACATTTGCCGATCTTGTTACGCTTTTGATGTGCTTTTTTGTTCTTCTTTTTGCCATGAGTACTACCCAGCAGGAAACCTATAAAGAACTTGTAAAATCATTAAGAAGCGCATTGGGAGCCCAGGCAGTACCAGAGTCAGGTACAAGAGAAGGGCTTACCATGCATGCGGTTCCATCTGAAGAACCTTCTGAAAATCAGGCAATTGATGAGCTTGGCGGAATGATCGAAAAAGAGATGGAGGAAATAGTCAGTGAAGTCAGGGAGCTTGTTTTATTCAACAAACTGGGAGGAGAGGTCAGTGTAACAAAGACCGAAGATGGTGTTGTGATTACCATGTCCGACCTTTTGTTGTTTTCAGAAGGTGGAACAAAACTTTCTGCAAAAGGGCATGATATTTTAAAAAAAGTTGCTGCCGTTCTTTCCAAACTTGCATACCATGTTAAAATAAAAGGGCATACAGACAGTGCACCTATTTCATCAACCATGTTTCCCTCAAACTGGGAGCTTTCAAGCGCCAGGGCGTCAATGGTAGTTCGCTTACTGGTTAAAAACGGGGTTCCTCCTCAATATGTATCAGCAGAAGGGTATGCTAATTATCATCCCGTGGCCACTAATGACACTGCAAAGGGCAGGGCCTTGAATCGCCGGGTTGAAATTGTTTATGAAAGAGACAGTATTGCAAGGCAGTTTGCCGATATGGGGATAGGCAAATAGACAAAGCCTGAATAAAATGATGGGAATAAAAGATTAATTTTATGAAAAATAAAAACAAAAAAGTTGATGAAATTGAAGTAACATCCCGTCTTCTCAATATAATTCTTGATATGCCGCTTAAACAACAACTGGACCTTTTAAATACACTGGATACAAGTGGCAATGAAGGGTCAAGAAGACATACCAGAACTCATCTTAAAACACCCTGGGTTGTTTTGGTTGATCCTGAAAAGGAAAAAGTGTCTTGCGATTATTGTATCAAGGACATCAGCAGATGCGGAATGTTTATTGAAACCAGCAGATCCTTTTCCGTTGGCCAGAAAATTACAATGAAATTTCAGATACCATCCAGTAAAAGCATATTTAAAATTATGGGAGAAATTGTCAGGTTTCAAAAAAATGGGATTGGTGTAAAATTTAAACGCCAGTTATCCAGAACGGAACAAAGACCAAGTCCTTTAGTCGTTGTTGCCTGAATCTCTATTTAATAACAGACGTGTCCAGTTTTTCTTTTTCCACAGCAACAATTTTTTGAAGATCTTTAAATGGAATATCCTTTTTCATGCCGGGACAGGAGTTTGCCATGGTATTCCAGTTTTCAGGATATTTAATGACAGTCTGAATAAAAGGCCAGGCTTTACACATATAGGGTTTCACCGGATGGATGGTGCATTGTCTGATTTTATCAAAGAAGATGCAGTACCCGTTTTTAGCAAGTGTTAGAACATATCTTGATCCGGACTTATCGCAATATCGGGCAATAAATTTTTCAGGATCAACCTTAATATATGTTGAGATATTGATGATATCTTCCCGGGTGACATAGGTGCCGCCAAACCCGTTGCAGCAGTCACCACATTGTTGGCATTTAAAAATATCATCCCAGGTCTTAAATTCAGAATCCATATCTTTTTTCCATTGCTTTTTGCATGGTCAGCTGGTCAATATATTGCAAATCACCGCCCATGGGGATACCGGAAGCAATTCTTGTGATCCTGATCTTTGTTTTTTTAAGTTTTCCGAGAATATAGGAGGCTGTGGCTTCTCCTTCAACATTGGTTTTCGTGGCAAGGATGATCTCTTTTATCTTTCCGGGAACAGCCCTTTTAAACAATTCCTCTATCCTGATGTCATCCGGGCCTATGCCGTCAATGGGAGAAAGAGCTCCTCCCAGAATGTGATAGGTTCCGGAGAATGCATTTGATTTTTCTATTGCCACCATATCTGTAGGGTTTTCCACAACACAGATGAGGGTTTGATCCCTTAAGGGATCAGAGCATATC
>JAGLNZ010000561.1 GCA_023139225.1 Desulfobacula sp.
CCTGTGGCACAGGTGCGTGCGCCGCCCTTGTTGCCGCCCATCTTACGGGAAGGGCATCCCAAAAAGCCATTGTCCACCTGGATGGCGGAGATCTTGACATTCACTGGGATAAAGCTTCAAACCATATTTTTAAGACAGGCCCTGCAACCCAGGTGTTTGATGGCAGGATCAGGATTTGAGGCACATAAAGCCTATGGCTTTTTAAAGATAAATTTAAAAGAACAAATATAAAGATATGAAGACTTACCTGGATTGTATTCCTTGCTTTATGGGTCAGGCCTTGCGTGCCGGCCGCATAGCAACCAAAGATGAAAAAAAAATAAAAGACCTGCTCAACGTCATAGGTGGTTTAATAAAAGATATACCAATGGAAAATACGCCGCCTGAAACTGCAAGATTTATTTATCAAAAAATCAGTGAAATAACAGGAGTAAATGATCCTTATAAAAATATTAAAGAAGCAAATATTAAAGAGGCCTTATCATTATATCCTGAACTAAAAGAAATTGTTAAAAAATCAAAAAATAAATTATTAACAGCAATTCGTATTGCTATTGCAGGCAATGTTATTGATTTTGGCGCCCTTAATGATTTTAATATTGTTGAAAATGTAAAAACTATTTTAAACCAGGATTTTGCCATTATTGATTTTGAAAAATTTAAAAATGAATTAAAAAATACAGCATCAATTTTATACCTTGGTGATAATGCAGGAGAATCGGTTTTTGATAAAATTCTGATAGAAGAATTAAATAAACCGGTCACCTATGCTGTGCGTGAAATTCCAATAATAAACGATGTCACAATAGATGATGCTGTGGCTTCAGGCCTTAATGACGTTGCCCAAATCATTTCTTCGGGAAGTACTGCTCCTGCGACAATATTAAGTTTGTGCAATGAAAATTTTTTAAATAAATTTAATAATGCCGATATGATTATCAGTAAAGGGCAGGGAAATTACGAAGCTCTTTCCAATATAAAACAAAATAGAATATTTTTTATGTTAATGGCTAAATGCTCTGTTATTGCAAACGATTTGCAAGTTAAAAATGGCGATATTGTTTTAAAAGCAATAAATTAAACTAACCTTTTAAATAAAAGAAATACATATGTATAAATATCTTTTCGGCCCTGTCCCATCCAGACGGCTCGGCATGTCACTCGGCGTTGACCTGGTTCCCCATAAAGTATGCTCTTTAAATTGTATTTATTGCGAGTGCGGACGAACAACCAATTTAACAATACAAAGAAAAGAGTATATTCCCTATGATGATGTTGTTGAGGAATTGAAAAATTATATGAAAAATAATCCTGCTCCTGACTATATTACTTTTTCAGGTGCCGGAGAACCAACCTTAAATTCTCGCATAGGCGATGTGTTGGATTTTATTAAAACAAATTGGCCTGATATTCCCGTAGCCTTATTAACCAATGGAAGCTTATTCAATCATGAACAGGTCAGAACTCAGATTTTAAAAGCCAATCTGGTTTTACCTTCCCTGGATGCTGCTTCCAATTCAGTTTTTCATAAGATTGACAGACCTTTTCATGAAATTAGTATTGAAGATTATATTCAGGGGCTGATTGATTTCAGGAAAGAGTACAAAGGTAAAATCTGGCTTGAAATTTTAATTTTGCCGGATATAAATGATAGTATTAGAGAGTTACAATTATTAAAAAATGCAATTATTAAAATTAATCCCGATAAAGTGCAGCTGAATACTTTGGACAGACCGGGAACCGTCAATAATTTAAGACCGGCAAATAAGGCTGAATTGCAGCAGATTATGGATTTCTGGGATTTTAATAATACTGAAATAATAGCATCCGTACCCGAACGAAAAGATATGAAGTCGTACCGTGAAGATACTGAAAACGCTATTTTAGAAACAATTTCAAGAAGACCGTGCACCCTTAATGATCTTGGCAAAATATTAGGGATACATATTAATGAGATAAATAAATATCTTGGCGTGCTTGACGACGATGGGAAAATTGAAACAAACCGACAGGAAAGAGGCGTGTTTTATCAAACCAGGCATAAATAGTGCCCGACCGAAACCGCCAATTTTCCCAACACCGGTGCTATTTTAGAACAAACATATTCCTGTTTATTCCGGTAATATATCGTTCAGGTATGTTTGAACAAAATCAATTAATTTTTTTATATCATTTTCAGAGATTTTTTTAACGGTATCAATTTTTGTTTCTAATTCCAGGTCATTTTTCCCAATCGCTTTTTCAATAAAAAAAGTTTCAACTTCACCATCAGGGAGAATATGACCGCACCCGCCCACAGTGCCCAAAAATTCTTGTTTATAAAAAATCGGGACGGCAAATTTAACAAAGCCTGCATCACATTCATCAACAACAGGTTGTTTCGTTTTTGCTGTCTGGGTAGTAAAGTATTGATTTGCTACTGCACATACGGCAGCAATCCCTTCGGGGTAAGATTTAATTGTCGGGCAGACTTCATTTGCCCATGCTGCAAAGGAAGTGATACGATTGCCTTGATTATCATACACACAGGCATTCATTCCGGAACGGTCATATAATTCTTTTTCAAAGGCTTCCCATTTTTCTATGGAAATTAATTCTGTAAGGTTCATTTAATTTTTCCTTATTTCATATTTAATAATCAATTGTTTTGTTTTAAACGACGGGATCATAACGGTTTTTTTTTAAATTTACAAACCCATTAATCGTTAAAAACAACTTAATCCAAAACTTTTGGGGTATATCCTTTGGGCAGATGAGCTGTTCCAAGAACACACGGCAGTCCTGTTTCTTTATGGATCTGTTCAGCAATTTGAGCAAAATTCTCACAAAAGCCGCCCTTTGAGTCATCCCATCCATTTTCTGTTTTTGTTGCAAAAGAACAAGTGACAAAATGAATTCCCTGGGCACCCTTTGCTTTAAGAATTTTAGCAAGTTCTGCTGTTTTATCCCCGGGACAGCGGCATGTAAATACGCCAGCAAGGGTACATTCATCATATTTATCAAACCCCTGCTTGGTTTTAGCAAGAGCTGTAAAACAACCGGTTAAAGGACACCGGTTCTCATTTTTTTCACAACGAATAATTGCAATATTTGTCATTTTTTTCTCCTGAATATTTGTTAAAATTTAAGTTTTATTAAATTTAAAAGTTTTTTTTAAATTACAATATCAGTGATTCAGATGCCAGGTACGCCACAGTATTAACTTGTATCCCCAGTTTATAATGATCACAAAGCTCTCCAAGCTGCCTGTGGCAGGATAGACAGGCCGTGGTAAGATGGGACAGACCCGTTGCCTTCATCTGGTTTGCCTTTGGTTTCCCGGTAATCATTCTTTTCATGGTAGTGGTGCTGTCCTGCAACATGCCACCGCCACCGCCGCAGCAGACACTGTCTTCCCTGTTGGGGGTGAGTTCCACACCACCTTCACAGATCATGGAAAGCAATTGTCTCGGAGCATCATATCCCCCTGATTTCCTGCCAATATTGCAGGGATCATGATAGGCAATTTTATAAGGGTGCACGCTTGGATCAAATTTTAACACGCCTTTTTGGGCATATCGAAGGATGAGTTCCGGCATGCTGACTACTTCAAATCCGGGTTTTCTTCCGATTATATCTTCCAAAAGGTATTTTAGTGTATGATATCCATGGCCGCACTCTGATAGCACAAGGGTTTCAATCCCAAGTTCTTCGGCAGGCTCAACCACCATCAGGGCCATTTTTTTTGTCATATCATTCCTGCCCGTAAAATAGGCCCAGTTGGTCACATCGGTATGACGGCAAGACATGGTCCAGGTCTCTTTTGTGGCATAAAAGAGCTTTGCCATGGCAGTTAAATGCAGCAGGCTGGTGGCAAGCTCCCTTGGGTTGGGGAGATAAAGAAGTTTTGTCCCTTTAATATCATGGGGAATCCGGGCTTTGGGATCATCCACTTCATCAACAAATTCTTCGCTGAGCCATTCAACGGTTTCCACAAACTCATCTTTGGTCAGGGCGTTGACATCTCCCAGTTCGATACGGTTTTTAATTCCTATTTTAATGTCATTTGAGATTTTGTCATCGGCAATGGCAAGGCTTCGGGCTTTTCTTACAACCTTGTCCATGGAGATCCCCATGGGACACCCTTGTGTGCACCGGTTGCAGATCAGGCAATCCCAGAGCATGTTGCTGTTCACAAGCTGTTCATCAAGCCCAAGGGCTGCCATGCGGATAATCTGGCGGGGTAAGGGTCCCCCTTCCTGGTCAAACCAGGTACATCTTGAGTTACAGACTCCACAGGTCAGGCATTCAGAAATATTGTCACCCAGCGGATACTGGTTCAGCATTTTATATAGAACCGAAGTTTTATTTATGGTTGCATTATCCATATTGATTTTCCTTTATTGTTACGCCTTGGAAATAATGCGTTCAAATTTTTTGGTTTCATTGGC
>JAGLNZ010000562.1 GCA_023139225.1 Desulfobacula sp.
CCGGATACAGGTCAGACACTGGGCACACATTTCCTGATTGATTTCAACCCCGGTATCAAGCCCGGTCTTAACCCCGGACCAATCAAAATCCTTTGTTGAAAAGCCGGCTAAAATATCATTGATTTCATTGTTCAGGTCATCCTGGTCGGTCTCATCATGACAGGTCCCGGCAAAAAAGATACCTTTTCTAGGGGAGCCGGTCAGCCGGTGACGTGTGTTGGCAGATTGTAAAAAGCCCTCCTTGTCAAGGGACTGGTGCAGAAGATCTGCTGCATCTTTAAATCCTCTGGCCGGTGTCAGGCTCGACGGCAGGACAAGGCAGTCACAATTGATATCCATCTCAATGGACGGCAGGGTGGCCTCTTTGAGTTTGATTAAAAATCCATTGCCTGAATTTTCAAATTTTAGGTCTTCGCTGGATTCAAACCTGAAAAAATCAACTCCCTGCTTTCTTGCAGTATCATAGAGACGCTGACCCAGGGCACCGTGGACAAGCATTTTGTTCATGATGATGGAAATATTTTTCCCCAAAGCCTTTGCTTTGATGGACGTTTCCAGGGCAAGGCGTGCAAAAGATTTAAACTCAGGACCAAAATAATCCAGCAGGATGACACTATTATCCGGGCAGTTTTCAGGTGTTTTTTCAACTATTTGAGAAAATGCATCAAGGCTTAAGGACTCATTGGTAAGACCCTCCAGCCTGTTCAATGATTGTTCCGGTTCAAATGCAGCAATGATGGCCTCACAGGTCAGGTATTTTTTTTCATTTTTTGATTCATAATACAGTGAAAAGTTGCCGGCAGTACCGCTGATGGAAATGATGCTGCGGTCATTTGAACGATTTTTTCCCGGCCCAAACAGATAGGTGGCATGACCTTTTGAAGAAATTGCTTCGACCGTTTGATCTGCCTTGCCACCTTCTCCAAACACTGCAATGTTTAATTTATTTTTTGTATTCAACCCAAGGTCATTAATGACTTTGGCTGCTGCCATCCTGCCGTCCTGTTTTGAGGTCAGGATATCTTTGGGCCCATTGGCGCACCCTGCAATAACCACATCTTTTGAAAGCGCTGCCTGGTCTGTATTGAAAAACCCCCATGAATTGGGTTTCAGATCAAGTATGCCGGCGGTTGCTTCAAGGCTTGAAGAGGGCTGCATGCCGACAGAGAGAATGATAAGATCAAAGGTTTTGGAAACCCTGGCCTGGGTTTCTTTATCTTCTGCCACAATGGTCAACATGTTTGTTTGACTGTCCTCAAGGATCTCGGCGG
Source organism: Desulfobacula sp. (assembly GCA_023139225.1). GTDB lineage: Bacteria > Desulfobacterota > Desulfobacteria > Desulfobacterales > Desulfobacteraceae > Desulfobacula. The sequence continues at coordinate 1,272 of JAGLNZ010000562.1, forward strand.
GAACTCCCTGAACCAGGGCAATATTTTTGGAAAGCCTATTGAACAAGGATCTTATCTCTTTTCCAATGACCTGAAGGTCCATATGAAAGAGTGTGATGTCGGATTCGGGAAAGAGATGGGTAAGTTTATTGGCATGGCGCATGGATATTTTGCAGCATACCTGGGAGCAATAATCTCTGCCCTGCTCACGGTTCCGGGAACCCACACACTGGATAAAGGCAATTTTCGGATCAGTTTTTTTGTTAAAATACCGGGAAAGTGTCTCCTCTTGCAGTATGGTGTTCAAATCAGCCGTGGTGATCACGTTTTTATACTCATTATAGTGAAAGGAATTTATCTGAACAGGGTTAAAGGGTGAAAATCCCGTGGCCATGATAATCTTTTCTACATTGAACGAGGTTTTATCTTCTAAAATCACCTCATAGCCTATATTTTTTTTATTAATGGTTTCAACAATGGTATTGAGGTGTGAAATAACATTTTTTTGTTTTTGAACCTGATCTGCCATTTCAATGCTGAGACAGGCACCGCAGTTTTCACAAGATTCGGTTGCCATACATGCCCATTCGGCAGCATGACCGCCAAGGGTGCTGTTTTTTTCCACCAGATGTACTATAACCTCCTGGTCAGCAAAGGTTTGCGCCGCAGCCATTCCTGCAACGCCGCCTCCAATAATCAGGATGTTTAGACTTGCTTTTCTCATGTATTCCTCCAATATCCATCAATACCG
>JAGLNZ010000563.1 GCA_023139225.1 Desulfobacula sp.
CATGGCTCCTGGGATAGTATTTTGTATTGTACGCCTGATATTGCCGGTTCATCTTCCACAATAAGGATATACTTATTATAATGCACTTTTTCTTTTCGGATTTGGGCTTTTTCTTTTTTTGTTAATTCTGTTTTAACAACAGGCAGACTTATGGTGAATTTTGTGCCCAAGCCAAATGTTGATTCAACTAAAATATTGCCCCTATGCTGCTCAATATATTTTTTTACGTTGCTCATTCCATAACCGGTCCCCTTAATACCGGGTTTATATGAACCCGTTATATCGCGGCTTCCCTTCAGGGTGAAAGAAGGTTCATAAATATTGTCCAGGCTTTTGTCTGGAATGCCGCACCCGTTATCTTCAATTTCCAGGCAGATATTATCATTAAGACTGTAGGTTCTGATTATGATTCTCGGATGTTCAACCATACTAATGGCATGAATTGAATTTTGCATAAGATTTAACAGGGCATGTTCGATCATCCCGGAATCAGCAAGCAGATCCGGCATATTAGCTTTATCTTCCCTTATCAGCTCAATACCCTCAATGTCTTTTTTCAATAAATTTATAACAAGATCAACCGTCTCATTGATTCTAAAGAATTCCTGTTTGGGTTCCTGACTTTTAGCAAATGCCACCAAATTTTTTGTTAAATTTTTCCCCCGTAGGGTCTGTTTAAAAATTAATTCAAGTGTCTTTCTTATTCTAGCATCTTTGCAATCCATTAGTGAGAGCTCAGCATTACCCATAATAATACCCATAATATTATTAAAATCATGGGCCATTTTTCCTGCAACCTGACCAATCAAGGCTAACTTTTTTTGTTCACCTGCAATTTTCTGTGCCTCTATTTTTTCTTTTTCTGCCTGTTTCCGTTCGGTGATGTCCTGGCAAAGGGATAAGATTCTAAACCCTTTATCTGTGCTTACAGTCGTTGCATTAATCTCAACAGGGATAATCTTGCCATCTTTATTAATGTAGTCTATTTCTAAATTCTTCACATACCCCAGTTCCATACACTTTTTTACTTCTTGTGCATTTCTTTCATGGTCATGCGGTGCTGTCCATTCAACAACACTCCTGCCAAGTATCTCATCAATTGTTTGATGTCCCGATAAGCGGATATATTCAATATTTGCATCGATTACCTTACCTTTTTTATCGAGAATTAAATAGCCGGTATCAGTTGTTTCAATTAAAGCACGATATTTTTCCTCACTTTCCCGAAGTGCCTCCTCAGCCTGCCTGATCGGCTTTAAGTCAATATCAATACAAAACATTTCTTTGCCATGTTGTGTCTCATGCATGACATGTGAAGAAAAAACAGGCACATCGTTACCATTGCTGTCTATAAGTCTGAGTTCTCCAGCTGGTATCTCTTCTCCATATTCAAGCCACCTGTGATGCAGCTTTTTTATTTCTTTGTGCATACTTAATGGGATAATAAGGTCTTCAAGTTTTTTTCCCAGAGCATCCTGCTCAATATACCCATACAATTTTTCGCTTGCCTGATTCCAGAATGTTACTCTTCTTTTTTCATCATAGCCCTGAATAGCTATTTCAGACACATCTTCAATAATTTTACGGAAACGCTCTTCACTTTCACGAAGCATATCCTCTGCCTGTTTCTCTATGGTGATGTCCCGGATAATCTCCATTTTCGAAATTGAACCATCAGTGTTTTGTATGGGATAACACATAATATCAAATGAACGACCGTCCGGTGTTGTAGGCGTATAATGAACAATTTTGTTTGATTCGATGACAGGCTTTAACTTGCAGTATGTGCATGGGGATGTAAGCCCGGCAATGGATTGGTGGCAGTTTGATCCTGTCTGGTCCCCAAACCATTTAATCATTGTTTTATTCATATGGCGAATGTGATAATCACTATCGACAATAAAAATACCCAAATTCATAGAATCAATTGCTTTAAGATATCTTTTTGATTGTTCCTCACTCTTTTTGAGCCTTTCCTCAGCCTGCTTATCATCTGTGATGTCATTAATAAAGACAGTTCTTAAACCGGACGACAAAAGAGTGGAGTGGAACGTGCATGTTCGCTTTTGACCATTTTTGCAGGTTATCTCAGCTTTTCTGATGCGTGGGAACTCTTTTGTGGAGATATTTTTATTTTCTTGCATTACACGTTTTCGATACTCTTCATCTGGGTAAATTTTTTCAAACCAGGTCGTGACATCGGGAATGTTCTCTTTATTGTAGCCTGTAATTTGTTCCAAATGGGAATTAAAAATAAATATATTTAAATTATGATCATAAACTAAAATTCCATATGGCGCTGATTGATATGAAATACGATACTTTTCCTCGCTTTCTTGCAGCGCTTTTCGAACTGTCCTGTGATCTTTTATCTCCTGCTTCATAGCCTGGTTTGTTTTGTTAAGTTTTTTATTGGTTATAAGCCATTTGTCTTTCATCATCCCGATAAAGTACCCTGATAGACCACCGACGATGAGGGGGACAAGATACCGATAAAAATCATACTCG
>JAGLNZ010000564.1 GCA_023139225.1 Desulfobacula sp.
ATTTTTTCCAATGCCTTTTTAATTGTTTTAAAGGGTATGTTCAGCTCAAGTCCTGCGGCAATTGAAGCAAGTGCATTGGAAATATTATGTTTTCCTGCAATATTCAGATTGATTTCACCTAAACGTTTTTCAAGGTGAAAAACTTTAAAAAAGCTTTTGCTGCCCTTAAATGAGATTTCCCTGGCCTGCAGATCAGACTGGGCTGTCATGCCGTAGGTGGTATAGCGAACATGAATTTTGGGCAGGATATTCTGTATATGTTCATTATCAAGGCAGAGTATGGCAAGGCCGTAAAAGGGAACTGAGTTGATAAACTGAACAAATTTATCTTTTATATCTTCAATGTCTTTATAAAAATCCAGGTGTTCGAGATCGATATTTGTGACGGCTGCAATGGCAGGGGTATACTTTAAAAATGACCCGTCGCTTTCGTCTGCTTCGGCAACGATAAACTCTCCTTTGCCATGCAGTGCGTTGGTGTCAAGCCCTTTAAGAATTCCCCCAATAATAACGGTTGGATCAAGCCCGGCAGTATTGAGAATTTGGGCGATCATGGAAGTGGTTGATGTTTTGCCGTGGGCACCGGATACGGCAATGGAATATTTGATCCGCATCAGTTCTGCCAGCATTTCAGCCCTTGGGATAATGGGAATCTGCATCTGCCTTGCGCGAACCACTTCCGGGTTTTCTTTGGATATGGCTGAAGAGGTGACCACTACGTTGGCTCCGGCCACTTGTTCCTTGTTGTGACCCTGGAAGATGATGCCGCCTTTTTCCTCAAGCCGTTTGGTAATATGGGACAGTTTTAAGTCAGACCCGGACACCTTATACTCAAGATTTATAAGAAGTTCTGCAATGCCGCTCATGCCGATTCCGCCGATTCCAATAAAATGGATATGGTAATTTTTTTGATACATTTGGTTTTAAGCCTTTATATCCTTTGTTTTTAAAATAAAAGCCGCTATTTTTTCATCAGCATCGGGCATGGCAAGCTGCTTTAACATTTGGGCCATGCGGTCACGCCTGACTTTATTTTCAATCAGGTCCTCCATGGCTTTTTTCAAGGTTTGGCCTGTCAGTTCACTTTCCTTTATCATCACAGCAGCGTCTTTTTCTTCAAGAGCTTTTGCATTAAAGGTCTGGTGGTCGTCAGCGGCATGAGGGAAAGGAATAAATATGGCCGGCAGCCCCTTGATACACAGTTCTGAAATAGTTCCTGCACCCGCTCTTGTGATGACAAGATCGGTTATTTCCTGAAGTCTGGGCATATCATGGAAAAAAGCTTTGGCTGTTGCATTGATTTTCAGGGTTTTGTACTTGAGTTGGATTTCGTTCTCATCTTTAATGCCGGTTTGATGAATAATATTGAATCTGCCGGTGTCATCCATCAATTCAAGGGCATTCATAAATGCAGTATTAATATTGGCAGCACCCTGGCTTCCGCCAGTGACAAGGATGGTAAATTTGTTTGGATCAAAATTTTTTAAGCCCAGGCTGTCCTCGGATTCTATACTTTCGGTCTTTCGGACGGGGTTACCGACATAGTTGACTTTAGGATTGTTTATAAGTCCTTTTGTCTCTTTAAACGAGGTGAAAATGGTTTTTGCAAATCTTGACAGCAATCGGTTGGTCAACCCGGGGAAGGCGTTTTGTTCCTGTATGGCGGTTGGGATTCTTAAGACCCAGGCTGTCAGTACAATGGCAAAAGAAGAGAATCCACCGACACCAAGGACAAAATCAGGCCTGAAATTTTTCATGATGATCATGGACTGGATCAGGGAAACCAGGATAATACTTATTGAAAATGCCTTACTTATAATATTGCTGCCTTTAATGGGTTTTGAAAAGATGCTTTTGTGGGCATATCCGTATTTTTCAAGGGTTTGTATTTCAAAGACTGCATTGGTTCCAACAAAAAGTACCTCTACATTATGGCTTGTTCGGTTAAGTTTCCGGTCAAGGGCCTGGGCAACAGCAATACCAGGGAACAGGTGACCGCCTGTCTTTCCGCCGGTTATGATAATGTTAAGCACTTTGTTCATAGTTCTGCGATGCCCCGATATTCATTAAAATTCCCATTGCTGCCATATTGATCACAAGTGATGTTCCCCCATAGCTGATAAACGGCAGGGTAAGCCCTTTTGTCGGCAGAACGCCTAATGCAACTCCCGTGTTGATGATCACCTGAATCCCGATATAAATAGTAAGCCCTGAGGCTGTGATAGCACCAAAAAGACTTTTTGAAGTTTTGGCAATCTGGATTCCTTTTAATAATAAAATTAAGTAAAGGGACAGTACCGTCAGTACACCGATTAGTCCTAATTCTTCTCCGATTATCGAAAAAATAAAGTCTGTGTGTGGTTCGGGAAGATAGTGCATTTTCTGCATGCCAAGACCAATGCCTTTTCCAAAAATCCCGCCTGATCCAAAGGCTTTTAAGGAATGAGTGATCTGGTACCCTGTGTTATACGGATCATCCCATGGGTTTAAAAATGAGAGAATTCTTTCAAGCCGGTACTCAACTTTGTAAACCCAGAAATAAATAACTGGGATCAATAAAGGAGCCGGGCATAAAAGATGGGTTATTTTAACCCCTGCAATGAACATCATTCCCCATGTGATCATTCCTATCACAACAATGGTTCCAAAATCAGGCTGGACGATGATCAAACAGGCAAAGAGAGCAAAAATAAATGCATGGGGGAAAAAACCAATAGAAAAAACTTTTATCATATCCTGTTTTTTGGACAGGGAATATCCAAGGAAAAGGATGAGTGCAAGTTTTGCAAATTCAGCCGGTTGAAAGGTAATTCCCCCCAGGTTCAGCCATCGGTGGGCACCACCGGCCTTAATATTTAAGGCGGGAATCAGCACGGCAACAAGCAGGGCAATGGCAGTGAAAAGGATGATATAGGAAAAGCTCCTGTAAAGCCTATAGGGAAAAGAGGCTGTGACAAACATTACACACAGGCTGATACCAAAAAACAGGGCCTGTTTTTTCATGTAGTAAAATAAGGTGTTGTGGTTTTCCATACTGATGGCGGAACTTGCCGAATAAACCATGATAATACCGATCCCGCAAAGAAGGATAACCGGAAAAAGAATGGTCTTTTCACTGAAAAAGGGATGCATGGTTTTTGTTTGTTCAGCCATTTTTATTTTTTCCCAAGTGCAGTTACGCAGGTTACAAAATCATTCCCCCTGTGGGGATAGTTGTCATACATGTCAAAGCTTGCACAGGCAGGGGAGAGAAGCACGATGTCGTCTTTAACCGCTAGATCAAAAGCCGTATGAACTGCATCTTCCATGGTTTGGGCCTCTTTTACCCGACATGTATTTTTAAATGTGGTTTTTATGTGTTTGCTTGCTTCTCCAATGGCAATAATGGTTTTCACGCTCTTTTTTACATCATTGACAAGCAGGGAAAAATTTGTGCCTTTCTCCCTTCCTCCCAAAATCAGGATAATATTTTTTTTAAAGCACTCAATGGCCCGTATGACAGCATCAGTATTGGTTGCTTTGGAATCATTATAAAATGAAATCCCATCAATGGTTTTAATGAACTCCATTCTGTGGGGAAGGTTTTTAAAGGTTTGTAATCCTTTTAGAGCCTCATTTATATCAGCACCAATGGCAAGACAGGCAAGAACGGCGGCCGCAATGTTTTCCCTGTTGTGAGTGCCCTGGAGTTCCTTAAGTTGATTTGTCTGTATCCTGCGATTAAAAGCTTTTGTTTTGATATCAATCTTATTTGAATCGATTTTGGCACCATGTTCTATCATGGTGTCAGGGGTTGATGAAAATGAAAAAATCCTTGATTTCAATTTTTGAGATATAGTATCAAACCCGTGAATGGATTGATTTATCACTGCTGTGTCAGAAGAATTCTGATTTTTAAAAATACTCCATTTTGAATCTTCATATGCCTTGAAATTATAATATCGGTCCAGGTGGTCTTCCGTAAGATTTAAAAGAACCCCCACATCCGGTTTGAACCGGCTTGAAATATCCAATTGGAAACTTGAAATTTCAGCCACAATGACATCGGCCTTTTCTTTGGACATCAAGTGATCAACCAAAGGTGTTCCGATATTTCCTCCCACAAAAGGAGTCATGCCACAGGACTTTAACATATCACCTATTAAAGTTGTTGTTGTTGTTTTGCCATTGGTGCCGGTAATGGCAATTATTGGAAGATCATTATATCGGGTGAAAATATCCAGTTCTCCTGTGATGGTAACGCTTTTGGCGGCCGCTGTTTTTATATACCGGTTGGTCAATGGGATTCCCGGGCTTGGAACCATAACTTCGGCCCGGTTAAAGGTGTCCTGGTTGTGGAAACCGATTTCGGTTTTAATCCCAAGCGCATTGAGTTCTTTTTCAATATCAATCCTTGACCCGTCAATGTCCGTAGCAACCACGGCCTTACCTTTGGTGCGAAGGAATTTTGCCATGGAAACCCCTGAAGCTCCCAGGCCAATGACCAGAAAATATGAAGATTTTTTTTCTTTCACATTCATCTACCTTATTTTCAAAGTACTCAATGATAATAATGCCAGGGTAATGGATATAATCCAGAACCGTACAATCACCTTTGATTCATGCCACCCTTTAAGTTCGAAATGATGATGTAAAGGGGCCATTCGAAAAACCCTTTTTCCTTTTGTTAATTTAAAATACAATACCTGGATGATGACGGATAAGGCTTCAACCACAAACAGGCCGCCGACAATAAGCAAAAGAATTTCCTGTTTTGTAATGATGGCAATGGTCCCTAAAATACCGCCCAGGGGAATCGAGCCTGAATCACCCATAAAGATCTGGGCCGGATGTGCATTATACCATAGGAAACCAAGTCCTGCGCCCGCCAGAGTCCCGCATATCACTGATATTTCACCGGCAGATGTAATGTGCCTGACATGAAGATATTCAGCGATCTGGACGTGGCCTGCAACATAGGCAAAGAACATGTAAGTGACACTGGCAACGATATAGGGGCCGATGGCAAGCCCGTCCAATCCGTCGGTCAGGTTTACGGCATTGGATGTGCCCACAATGACAAGGCAGGCAAACGGAATATACCAGATGCCTAAGTCAGGGGAGACATCCTTAAAAAACGGAATGGTAAGTGTGGAACTAAAATCAGGACATTTATAGATCAGATAGCTGATAATCAGGGCAAACAATACCTGGATAAGAAATTTACCTTTGGCGGAAAAACCCATATTTCTTTTTTTTATCTGCATGAGATAATCATCAACAAACCCGATAAATCCAAAAAGCATCAGGGCCAGAAGAAGAATGTTTACATAATGGTT
>JAGLNZ010000565.1 GCA_023139225.1 Desulfobacula sp.
TCTGGATGATTTGTCCAATCTGCATTTGGGAAAGTTTTTTGATAACAAAAGGTCCGAAAAGAAAACAGATTAAAAAGGCGGTCAGTCCACCGTAAATCGTTCTGAATGTAATATATCGAAATATATTCAAAACACTGAAATCAACATGATATGGATATAAAAATTCGTAGAGCATTCCTTTAGACCTTATGCTACCTTTCTTTTTAATTTGTTTACAGCAATCTGTCTTCTGTCCGTTCCTGTTCTTCTTTCCGGAATATGGGCCGTGTAATTAAATTTTCTTCTGTCATTAAACGAGCGTTTTTCCATAAAGCTATTCATAATAACTCCTGTGAATCCACCGTTAATATTTGTTTGAGTTCTTGTATGACGGTTTCCATGGCCATACCTCTTGAACCTTTTATCAGGATCCATGTGTCGGAATCTGTGTTTTTCAGCACCTTTCGGGCAATTTTATTTTTTGTTCCGTGAAATATATTGTCAGCCGAAAATCCGTTTTCAACGGCACCTTTTATTGTGTGTTTCCCCTGGCTGCCAAAGATGTATAATCTGCAGATCCCCAAAAGGGCTGCTTTTTGTCCGATTTGCCAATGAAGTTTGTCTGATTCTTTTCCCAGTTCCAGCATATCCCCGAGAACAGCAATGCTGTTTTTGTTTTTGCTCAGATCACTCAATGTTTTCAGCGCACCTGCAACGGAAGCCGGGTTTGCATTGTAGGTATCATCAATAATATTGATGGATTCACAAAGCCTGTAAATATGCATCCTGCCGGAAGCAGGGCTAAAGGCTCTGATCCCTTTTTTAATACCATCCATACTGATTCCGGCGGTCATGGCGGCACAAACGGCAGCAAGGCAGTTATCAACCATGAAAAGAGCAGGGGAGTTGATGGAAAAGACTTGATTCTGACCGTTGATTTCTGCTGAAAATTGTGTTGAAGCATCTGTGGTCCTGATATTGGCTGATCGAATATCTGAGTCATCACTTGAACCAAAAAATACAAGTTTTTGAATGGCTTTGTTTTTTTGGGCTTTTGCTTCAAGGACATTGCGCCTGGGGTCATCTGAAAAGAGAATCGCTGTCGAGTTTTCCCGAATGCCGTCAAATATTTCAGCCTTGGCATTGGCTACATTCTCTACGCTGCCAAGCCCCTCAAGGTGAACCCCTGCCGTATTGGTCACCACGGCAATATCGGGAAGGGCTATCCTGCTGAGTCTTGATATTTCGCCCGCATGGTTCATGCCCATTTCCACGATGGCCCATTCGTGGGCAAAGGAAAGATTTAAGAGGGTCAGGGGCAACCCGATCTCATTGTTGAAATTACCCTGGGTCGCGTGGGTATGAAACTGGGTCATAAAAATTTCTTCAATGATTCTTCTTGTGGTTGTTTTACCGCTGGAACCTGTAATGGCAAGCAGTTTGACATTGGAACGGATTCGTTGATATCGGGCAAGCTGCCCTAAAGCGGTTAAGGTGTCTTTGGTTTCAAAAATGATCAGATTTTTTTGAGCCAATTCTTTTTTTGTATTTTCATCAAGGGTATCCATAAATCCGTTTTGAGCAATAAACCCTTTTATTCCTTTATCAATAAGGCTTTTAATAAAGGTATGACCGTCAAAATTCTCTCCTTTGAGGGCAAGGAAAACCTGGGTTTCATCAATTGTTCTTGAGTCTGTACAGATTCTGGAAAAATTATAATCTTTTTCAATTGTTGAAAAAACAGGATCACTATTTAACGCCTTTGACAGATCATCTGTTTTCCATGCAATAGGGGTGAACCGGTTGGAAAATTCAAATGCCGCATTATTAAGTTCTTCCTTGTCATCAAAGTGAATGGTCCCTGCATTGGTGATCTGGTATGTTTCGTGTCCCTTTCCTGCAGCGATAATGATATCCCCCGGTTTTGAAATGAAAACAGCTTTTTTAAGGGCTTTTTT
>JAGLNZ010000566.1 GCA_023139225.1 Desulfobacula sp.
GCGAATCTTCCCTTGGACAAAGGCTTCCATATTTGAGGCATCCTTTCCTAATACACTTGCATCAGTGGATGCCACTATTTTGCCGTCAAGGGTCATCACGCTGATTGATTTGAAAGAAGGGATTGAAGCGCAGGCATCACGAAGGATTTTGTTCATTTTGGCCTGATATTCTTTTTTTGAATCTTCAATAAATTTCTTCAGGCTTAAACGGAGTTGGGTTCTGCTGGAAACAAGTGCTAACCGCTCCCTATTATGAACTATTTCATTTTTCATTTTTTGTTTATGGTACTCGGCCACAGTCTCTATATGGTGCAGGATTTCTTCAGTGATTGTAGAAGTACTCTGCAAATAGACAAAAAAATGCGATATCAGAAAAGGGATAAGCACTATAACAAATGACAAAAGCATTAACTTATTTTTAATCGTCATGGAACCTCACTTAATTGTCGAAATTCAAAGATTATTTATTCTGTTCACCAAAACAAATTCTACCTATAAAAATAAATAACAATAGTGAGCCTCTTGCAGAAATCAAAAAAGTTAGGTTTTTTAGAATCTGAGAGAGGTGATAATTGATGGAAAGCTGCAACCATGGTATGCTTCAGTAGTTTGATCACCACAAAAAAAACGACTGAACCAAGGAGGCAACTTTATGAGAAAATTATCACAAATTTGGCTTGAAATACAAGAGGCTTTTTTCTTTTCTTGAAAAAGAGATCGAAGAGCTATGAAATGCCGCCTCTGTTTTAAGCCTATCATCTGGATGAATATGGTCAATCAGTCCTGGGTTTTTTGATAATGATTCATAAGGCAGAAATCCAAGCATCTGATAATAAGATGCACTCAAATAAAATTTTTTATCATTTCCTTCCCAATGCCATAGCGCACTTTTCCCAAAGGCCAAAGCCTGGTTCAGCATTAATTCCTTTTTTTCAAGCTTTTCAATTCTCATATTGTTGAGCCCTTTTGAATCAGTTTTCCTAAAAATACCCTTTTGATATTGATCGTAACAATGATCCTCCCTTAAAAAACTGGAGTCTGAGTTAAGTGACTATAACACGAAAATTGGAGGATGAAATATGAAAAATACTTCCTAATGGATATTTTTTTACTCCTGAGTCTTTATATCATGTGTGACGAGTAAATTTTCCAATGGAGCGACAACTACCAAAAGAAGTATGCGGGGATCAGGGTTTAGGCGAAAACCACTTAATTAATGTATGAGTTGCTTTTTTAAAAAATTCCAAACCACTACATATAGTATTTAAATAATTATCTTTTTTATTTTAAATTATGAACTTTACTGTTCACGTTGGGTTAAAAAAACGCTTAAAACTTACAAAATGTTAGGAGCGCATACATTGATGAGCTGATAAAAACAATACCCGGAAAAAAGAGTTCCGGGTGTATACCGGGTAAAGTGGGAGTGCCGGTGTATTGGGAACGCAAGCCTGACAAGGGTCTTGGGTGGAGTCCTTACTGGACTTTTCCCAAAAAGCTTGAAAACCAGCATAGCCATGCGGGTTAAGAGGACTTCCTTAAAAAAAATGTGAGCTTAAAAAAGCTCAACAGAACTCTGGAATCAATTGGTATTAGGGCGTTTCGGAAATTTTCTTTGAAAGTAGTCTTAAGCGTTTCGAAGTCCAGCGCTCTATCCAGCTGAGCTACGGGCGCACAGGTGTTTTGAAAACGGTTTTTAATACCACAATGAAATCCATTCTGCAATGGTATACTTGAATTTCTAATTTTTCATTTTCAAATGACAAAGAGAAATACTGCAATAATTTTTAAACTTGTTTTCTTTGATTTAATGGAGCGCCGGGTCTTTGTTGTGATTTTGATCGTATGAAATTGATTTATGATTAAATAAAAAAGCTTACCTGCTAATTATTTCCAATTCAAATTTTTTACCTTTATTCCCTTTTTGAGAGGGGCCGATAACAATGACGTAAACACCATCTTTTTTCAGATCAGCCTGCATGCCTGCATATGACGTCTTATCTTTGATATTAATCGCAAGTTTTTTCCATTTGCTGTCATAAAGTATCATAACTGCCGGAGTGGTATCCATGGTAAGACACCTTATTGTATGCACCCCGTTTTTTAAAGCGGTAAATACAATGGATGTGGTGCTTTCCTTTTTGGAAAAATGCCCCTTAACCGCTTCCTTATCAGGGTAGACAATATAAACCTTTTCTTTTTGTTCTGCTGTATTGACGGCAGGTTGTGAAAGAGTAAAACTCGCCGCAGCAGTTTCGTATAAGGGGAGATATTTTTTGTAAACTGATGCGGCAGCAACGAGTCCTATACTATACAAACGATGTTTTGTCTGGATAACAATTTCCTCCTGATTAAGCCTTGCCCCATCATAGACCCAGGAGAACTGTAGCCGAAAACCGAAATAATTGCCTGTTTTTACTTTTGTAATCCCATGGATCTTTGCATTGAACCTGGTTTTCATCTGATTGGCAAGGTAATCCACCATTTGCCTTGCATCTGTGTACAATCCGCCATTTTTCAAGAATTCCATTGGCTCATAAGTAATGACAGCTGACTGATTTTTGCTGGTAAACTTTGTCTTGCCTTTTTGACGGGTTTCTGAAAAGTCTGACGGGACAAGAAAACTTGCATTATATTTTTTATCGATAAATTCTCTTAAACCCAGCTTTTCCCACTGGGACCTTAATTCTTCTTTTGTTTGCTTTTTTTCCGGTATAATTTTGGTTTCAGGAACAGTTTTCTTAACTTCAGGGCTTTTTCGCTTCTGTATTTTTTGTGGTGCGGCTATTTTAGTAATATTCCAGGCAATGATACGATGTGCTGGACCATCTGAAGTAAATAAGTGACTGCCCCCGACAGTCGGGGGTATGGAATTTGGCCCGCCATTATAAATACTTTTCAGCAAGTTTCCATTAGATGGATCAATAATATAAACATACCAATCAGTACTGGAAACATACAATAACCCGTTAACAATAACAGGGGCGTAAATTATAGAATCCATAGCAGGAAATTGCCATTTAAGTTTTCCATTTGATGCATCCAATGCGTAGACCCTGGTATCTTCACTGCCAAAAAAGACGGAATTTTGATAAATGGCCGCAGCACAGAGGATAGGCCCAAAGGTTTTATAGCTCCATAATTTTTCCCCTGTTTTCCTGTCTATTGCATAAAAGCAGCTGTCATGGCTCCCTGCAAAGACTGTTTTTTCTGTTACTGCCGGAGTTGCTTCTATCGGTCCGTTTGTTTGAAACGACCACACTCCTTTACCATTTTTAATATCAATTGCATGAAGTTTGCCATGGTTATCACCAACATAAAGGATGTCTTCAAGAACACAAGGAGAGGAATTAACCGGGCTGTTAGTTGAAAACTGCCAAACTAAAGAGCCTGTTTCAGCGTTTATGGCGTATACAAAACCGTCACCGCAACCAAAGAATACTGTGCCGTCTATCACCAGCGGTGAAGTCGTAACAGCTCCCTTAGTTTCAAAATACCATTGTTCTTCTCCTGATTTTTCATCAATGGCATAAAGGGCACGATCTGATCCTCCGAAATAAAGGGTTCCGTTTGACAGGGCAGGCGAGGCAAGTATTGCTCCCCCGGTCTCAAATTTCCAGTTCACTTCCCCTGAAGGGACATTAACTGAATAAAGGAAATGGTCATTGCTTCCATAAAAAATATTATTGTTATGGTAGACAGGCGCTGAGCGGATAATATCCGCAGACGGGGGAAGATATTTTTTCCCTTCCTCTATTGTCTTGACTTCATAAACACCTGTCCTTTCCAATCCTCCCCTGAAAATTCTGCTGTCGTTTAAGGCAAAGGCTGTTCCCGCCTTAAGGGAAAGGAAAAAAATGATCATGACGATAAAAAGTTTAGAAATTGTTTTCATTATTTTTCTTGTAAAAATTTTAGTTCGGCGCGATTGATTTCTCCGGCATGAAAAGCACCTGCCGCCCACTGATTTAATTCTTTCGCTTTATTATGTTCTTTTGCAAATTTCCTGCGTTCCTTTAAAAAATTTTCCCTGATACTGATAAACTGATCACCGGTAATCAATAGTCTCTGCAGGGTATGGTTTATTTTGTGTATTCCGTCTGAAAGGGTATTGCTCAAGCTCACGTTATTCTCTTTGGAACTTATATGGGAAAGACGTTGTTTAAGCAGATCTGCCTGGGATTCTCTATTGTTTTTCAATTGTTCCTTTTCAAAATTATTCATAAACCCCGTCAGGTCGTATAAAAGGCCCGCACTTGCAGAGCCTGAAGAGTCTTCTGGAAGATTATATTGTTTTGCAAGGATAAACTCCGCTTCCTCCGGAGGGATGAGCATATTGCCGACCTGCCGGAAAAGATCAATTCCAAAGCGTATCTTAGCGGGGATAAGGTGTTGATAATTGTATGGTGAATGACTTTTTAGTTTGGGTAAAAACCGGTTATCATAATAATTGACCGCCTGCCTCATTCCCTGCTCCAGGTATTGTGTCTTTTTTTCTTTTTTCTGTGCTGCCTGGGCCTGGTTAAACCATTTTCCAGATGAGTCGTTAACCGAATGGATGAAATTGTGAATTTCAAATTCAGCAGGCTTATTTGTACGGGTTACATAGTCCTCAACCTTCATATCCCAGGTATTGTAATTTTAATTGCTTCATCATTTTTTTCCCGGTTAGATATCTTTACAGGCTCTATTGAGTAGGTTAATTCTTTGTTTGATATTTTTTCTTTATGCGCTGTTTCTTTCAGTGTTTCCATGGCCTTGTTGGCAACGCCTGCTTCTTTTAGTAGACGGGCAGCCACTCTTTTATCAATATCCCGATAACGTTTTTGAATGCTTAATTCCGTTAGTTTGGCAAATTGGCGGGTCTCTTTGTCCTCAGCTTTTTTAAGGATTGCCCGGGTCATTTTATCTTTTTGAATTTTTTTGGTTTCTTTATCAAAGCTCACAGCCCAGTTTTTAATATGCTCATTGATATCCAGGTTCTTAGCGGTTTTTGTTTTTGAGAAAAGATCTTTAGCAATTTTATAGGGAGCGCCTTTTATCTGGATCTGTTTTAAGGTTTTAAGGTAAACCTGCTTATCTGAAAGTGATTTGGAAAGTTTTCCAACAAGAAAACCACCGTTTTCTGTCCGGGCAAAGCCTTTTTTAGCTTTATTATATGCATCTTTAAGCAATTCTTCACTTTCTGAGGTATCGCCTTTTTTTAAATAGGAAAGAAAGGTATCCAAATCTTTTGTACTTATTTTCATCTTTTCAGCGATCATGGCTTTCATTGAGTCCTTCATACCATTGACCTGATCGCCAAGATTCTCCATCATTTTTTTTGCCGCCGGGTTTTTCTTTGCAAGAATATCCAATGCCCCGGGGCCATACGCGATAACTCCATTGACAATCCGTTCCATGGGTCCTTTTTTATCCCCGGACAATGATTCTCCTGATACGATTTCCAAAAAATCCATTGCCTTATCAACATAAGGTATGTTTTTCAGGATATCTTCTACAAATTTCTGATCTCCTTTGATCTGTTCAAATGCACCTTCGGTTTGAAGCTGTAAACTTTCGTCAAATTTTCCAACATTTGTCCCAAGTTTTTTAACTTGTTTTTTAAAGTCGTCAACATTACCGGAAGTTAAGCTCTTTAACCAGCCACTCAGGACATAGTCTGATACCTTTTCCTGCCATTGAGTAACCTCCATGCTGCCCAGTTCTTCCTTATTCGTAAAACCAAGTGAATCAAGGAACCCTCCTAATTCATCGCCTGGTTTGAGGGTATTAATACGTCTTAATAATGAATCACGAAAGGCGGTAAGTTTTTTTACATCCACCCCCTGGGCTTCATAATATTTCAAAAATTTTTGTTCAACCTTTACCTTTTGCTCAGGGCTAAGTTTTTTTAACTCTTTGCCTCCTGCCATCCTTCTTATTTCTTCATTGGTTCTTTTTATGGCTTCTTCCATACCCTTTACGTCGATAAAGCCGCCAACATAGCCGTGTCCACAGCCTCCATCGGCAAGATTTTTCTCATTAACAGCAATATGGTTTTCCAATTCTTTGATGGATTCCTTTGCTTGTCTCAGGTTCGTGAATCCTCCAGTGTAAACAGAAATAATTGTATCATCTACAAATTCCTGATTTTCTTTTGCTGCTCTGGAACGCGCCGCCTCAATCCCTTGTATTCCCTCCTGTATCGCTTTTCGGCTATTGGCAATATTGCTGACGCATGTTTGGTTATCTTTTAATATCTGCTCCTGCAGAAAGGCAATATAACGTCTTTTTTCATCTAAAGCGTTGCGCGTTTGCCTGGAAAGATAATCGTATAAATTTGCTTTTTCCCCGGAACTGTATCTCTTTATCGGACGCTTTGTTCTCCTAATCGCTGTTTTTACCGTTTGCGGCGGCTGGCCAGGTTTTAAATCAGGTTGCATTTGCAATGGATCTGCTGAAAGGACATCATTTACTTCTGAAGCTGCGGTATGATTTGAAATGTTCAATAATAAAAAGAAAAGAATTACAAAAAAAATTGTTTTAACCAGGATAGAGCAAAAACACGTCTCCCGATTAACTCTAAAGGGATAAATTAAAAAGGCTTTGCAGTATTGATTCATTTCATTTTCTACTCTAATTATGCTAATCAAGTGTAAAAAAATAATTTTTATGCAACATCATACCATAATGAAGAAAAACAAACCAAAAAAAATTATGGACCGAATATGGAAAACACTGTTTAAATTTGTGTTATTCCTGTTTTGCGTTACCCTTGTCCAGGTAGTGGCATTAAAGTTCATCAACCCGCCATTTACCCCTAATGTGGCATGGGAATGGGCAGAATCTATCATTAAAAAGCAACCCGAAAAGCGCCCTGAATACAAGTTTAAAAAAATTGAAAACATATCACCGCATCTGAGAAGGGCTGTTATTGCTGCTGAAGATCAGCGGTTTTTATCCCACAACGGGTTTGATCTCAGTGAAATTAAAAATGCTTTAAAAACTTTAATCAGGAAAAAAAAATTGAGGGGTGCCAGTACCATCAGCATGCAGACTGCCAGAAGTGTGTTTTTGTTATCCAGCAGAAGCCTGCTCAGAAAAATAGCTGAAATGTATTATACGGTCCTGATTGAACTATTCTGGGATAAAGAAAGAATCCTTGAAATATATTTAAATACGGTTGACTGGGGAACAAACATCACCGGCGCTGAAGCTGCCTCGCAAAAATATTTTTCAAAAAGCGCCCGACACCTGACACCGGCACAGGCTGCCTTAATGACGGCTATTTTGCCAAACCCGCATAAATGGTCAGTCAGGCGCCCCACCCCTTACCTTAAAACGCGGCAGATGCAGATCATGAGAGATATGCACCTGATGCCCTTGCTGTAAGAGTGCAGCCTATTTAAAATCAATCAACTCCATGTCAAAGATAAGATCTGATCTGGGGGGAATAGCACCGGGGTAGCCTTGTTCTCCATAAGCAAGCCGGTATGGAATAAGCAAGGTTCTTTTTTCACCTTTTTTCATTGTCAGTAATGCCTCGTCCCACGCTTTAATAACCTGACCGATCCCGGCTTTAAACTCTATGGGTTTGCCTCGATCATAAGAAGAATCAAAGACCTTTCCGTCTTTGAACATACCGGTATAATGAACTTTTACTTTAGCACCGGACTCCGGACTTGGGCCCGACCCTTTTTTCAACCGGACATACATCAGGCCGGATTCGGTTTTGATGGCTTTGGGGTATCGAAGAACCATTTCAGTCTCAAATCTTGCCTCAAGCTTTTTGGTTTCCAGTTCTTTTTTTGCTTTAATTCTATTTAAGACTGCATCAAAGCTTGCCTGGTCTGTTTTAAAGGCTTTGGCATCTTCCCCGATCCTGAGGATGGTTATGGAATTAATCTTATCGCCTTTTTCAATCTTATTTACCACATCCATGCCGTTGATGACTTTTCCAAAAACCGTATGTTTATTATCAAGCCAGGAGGTTGCCTTATGGGTAATAAAAAACTGGCTGCCATTGGTTCCGGGGCCTGCATTGGCCATTGAAAGAATCCCGGGACAATCATGTCTCAGCCCGTCAACAAACTCATCGGGGAATTGGTATCCCGGGCCTCCCCTTCCTGTTCCTGTGGGATCACCGCCCTGGATCATAAAGTTCTTCATTACCCTGTGAAAAATAAGCCCGTCATAATATTTTTTTGAAGCCCCCTGGCTGGATTTAATTGTCCCCTGTGCAAGCCCTGCAAAATTGATGACGGTAAGGGGGACTTTATCATAAAAAAGGACGGCAATAATCTGTCCTTTATTTGTATCAAATTGAGCATACAGCCCTTGTTTTAAATCCTGTGAAAAACAAATGCATGGCAATAGTAATAAATATAGAAAAATAGATATTACAAGGGTTCTTCTGGTTGAGATCATTTTGAGTTGTCCCTTCCTTAAATTAAAGTTTGGCCATCCATAAATCAAAAAACCCGATGCTCAAATAACTTGAGTTTCGGGTGTTAATGATCAATATTTTATAACTTTTTAAAAATGGGGTGAGTGACGGGGTTTGAACCCGCGACCACCAGGACCACAACCTAGTGCTCTACCAGCTGAGCTACACCCACCGCAAAAAACTTTACATAATTATCAGAACCTGATCCGTTTTTCAACACTTTTTTCATGCAGTCAAATCCATACATCCTTTTTTTGTTTCATCAAATTTTTGGGTTCTGCATGCTTAAGGCCCATATTTTACATTGACCTTGAAGTGTTGTTTGACTATTATCCTTCTCGTATAAATATTTCATTAAAGGAATTTTATTTATGAATACTTTTTTAATATTTGTTGTCAGGCTTATTTTAGGACTTGTATTTGGGATCTTCCTTATCCGGGTGTTCAGGCCGGAATGGGGGATTTATCATGGC
>JAGLNZ010000567.1 GCA_023139225.1 Desulfobacula sp.
TCCTTATTGAAAGAAATGCCTGAAAATGCGCAAGACCAGGAATCTTTATAGAAATGATTACACAAAAAAAGCCAGGATTGCGAAAAAATTGCAGCAGGCACAACAGCAAAAAGGGCATAGCGGTTTTTCCCTAAAATACTTTTCCATGCAATAATGCCATGCCTTCTGAAAAGAACCACGCAGGACAGAACAAAAAGAATCGGCATAAAAATCATGCTGGAAATATTTTCAGATATGCAAAAAAACAATCCCAGGATCAAGAAAATCAGGTCTGTCAGGTTTGGCTGCTCTACTATTCGATAAATTGCAAGAATACAAAATAGTGCTACGGCAACAGATATGATCTGTGTCCCCGGATATATCGCCTGGACAACAAGACGGGGCATGGACATGACCAGAATGGCTGTGGTAAATGCTGTGGGAGGCCATGAATAACGCCTGGCAAGGGCATAAGTGGAAAAGCCGATGGAAAGATAGGCTAAAAAACAAAAAATTCCTGCACCACAATCTGTGCCAAACCGCAGAAATGTATTGAATAAAATAAGATGGTTAACCGGCAGAAATCCTGGAAATTCAGAATCGGCCACAAGTGAAAAAAGTCCGGTTTTTTCATAAATACTTATATTGTAAAGTTCATTTTGAAATTCTTTTGGGACAGGTAAAAAAATATGGGCCCCCATGTACAAAAAGCACAAAATCAAAAAAAAGAAAGATATGGGATTCGCAGACCCAAAGTTTTTTAATGTGTTAAATATCTTTAAAATATATGAACGATGTCTGAAAATTATGATAAATGAAGCCATGCAAAACAAAGCCTCAATACATGAGCCAATGGGGGGGAAACCTGTAATAAAAGATATCTGGCGGATAAAAGACAGCAGCATAAAAACCGAGATAATGGCATATGAGCCTGATTCTGCAAAAGTATTGCCGCGCATGCGGAACAAAAGAAATGCAGATGTGCACAAGAAAATAATCTGTGCAAAAACTAATTCGGCAATTATCACTCTTTTTGCCTTTCTTTTAGTGCTTTTTTTGCCTTTAGATGATCTCTTATTTCAATCATGAAATCCCGCATATCACGGGCAAGTTTTTCACATTCCGGGCAATATACCTTTTTAAACATTTTGTCATGGCGTTCCAGCTGGTGCCTGAACCATGGAATATAAGGAGAGCCCTTGCAAAATTTTTTCCCTGTATACTGGGCAATGGGACATCCTATGCATATGGTAAAATAAAATATCCTGCATGGAGGACAATCCAGTACACCGCCGTCGGAGCCTTTTTTGTCTATGATCCTCTGCCATTTTCTCACCGAAGCTTCCATAATTTTAATCTTATTCATGATACCATACCTAATCCATTAAAAATTCCATAAATGCCTGTGTACCTCAATGGTGCGCCGAACTACAAAATCCACCTTTTTTTTGTTCGCTTCTGCGGCCATTGCATTTACATCGCAGCATGTAATACCGGCCATCTCCTTTAAGACAGCTTTTACAGCCCTTGACAGCGCATCACAATTATAGCCGCCTTCAAGGGACATCACCATTTTACCGCCGCATACCTTGTCGGCTGTTCTTTTAATTGAAGCTGTAATTGCTGCAAACCCCGAAGCGGTCATAAGCATGCCCCCCAATGGATCATCTTTGTGGGTATCAAAACCTGCTGAAACAAGAATCAGTTCCGGTGCAAATTGCTGGGCCACAGGCGCAAGCAAACTCTCGAAAATTGCAGTATATTCTGCATCACCATAACCCTTTGGGATGGGCAGATTGATTGTATATCCCTCTCCTGGTCCTAACCCTGTTTCTGTAAAAAATCCTGTGCCCGGGAAAAGCCCGGCTTGATGAACTGAAAAAAACAAAACATTGGGATCCCTTTCAAATGCATGCTGGGTACCGTTCCCGTGATGAACATCCCAGTCGATTATCAGTATCCTGCCTAATTTTAAAATTTTTTGTGCAAACATTGCACCCAAAACAATATGGTTGAACAGGCAATAGCCCATGGCCCGGCTTTTTTCCGCGTGATGCCCGGGGGGTCTTATCAAAGCAAAAGCATTATCTAAATTTTTTGCTGCTACCTGTGATATGGCTTTTAAAAGTCCGCCTGCGGCATAAAGTGCTGCGTTAAATGAATCTTTACATGCATGTGTGTCCCCTGTAAGTGCGATGAGATTTTTCCCTTTGGTTTCAGCGATTTTTTTAAAATACTCGTGTGTGTGAAAAAGAGTAACAGTCTCTTGTTCAGCCTTCTTCGGCCCAACATCAACAAAGATATCCTGCATGTCAGGATCATTCAGCATGGAATATATGGATGTGAGTCTTTTAGGGGTGTCAGGGCAGCCATCACCGGGAGTATGCTTTAAAAATATGTCCCCTTTTACGATGCCGGTTTTTAATACCATTTTTCAGCCATCCAAAATTCAAATTTATGGGCGTATTAACTGTATTTTACAGGAACCGTCAGCACTGCGCATGGTGAATATCGGAGCAAAGCTGTAGTTGTGGTGGTAATGATCCTGCCCGGGCGATCATCAACCCCTGCTATGATTAAATTTATTTTACGGCTTTTCGCATATAAAGCCAGCTCTTCACCTGGAATGCCCCGCAGAATACTTGTTTTGGCAGGCATTAGATTTTTCAGCTTTAAAGACAATTTTTCTTCCAGAAGTTTTTGTGTTTCATCATAGGGCGCAGAGGTGATCTCTACAATTTTTTCATTTACCGGAGATTCCATGACATGGACCAGACAGATTTTTGAATTGAATTTTTCAGAAAAAGCCGAAGCGTAATTGATTAGATAAGAATCTGATTCCAGCAAACTGCAGGCGATGATGATATTTGTGAATTGCAAGTCCGGACTGGTTGTACCGGAAACGGTTTCACTGGGGGGTATCACTAAAAGAGGCTGTGAGAATGTTTGTGCCATGCGTCCTACAACCGAACCGATCAAAAACTGTTGGAACCCTGATAACCCAAGACTTGCAGCAATTACAATATCTGCTTTTGTTTTTTTTGCAATCTTTGCAGCTTCAAGGACAGGATCGCCATAGGCGATAAATAAATCCCATTCTATATCGAAGCGGTTCATGAATTTTTTTATTTTTTCATGGGCAATCTCAATCCTTTCTTTTTTTTCACCGCCTCTTTCAAATTCAATTTGCCTGGATATGGAACCCCGGGGAGGGGCAATAGCATGAAAGACCAATAAAGAAGCATCAAACCCTGAACAAAGTGTAACCCCCCAGGAAAGCAAACGGTCGGAAATTTTAGACAAGTCTGTCGCGCAAAGTATTTTTTTTATCTTTTGCATATTCCCTCCCATTTTTTTGTGCTGGATTTTTATTCTTGTAAAGCT